>NZ_JAGPYZ010000019.1:0-1648 GCF_024454055.1 Corynebacterium sp. CCUG 70398 | reverse complement strand
TGTGATGTCTGGGGTCTTTTTGGACACGGAGTCCAGGGGGTTTTTGGACGTGATGTCTAGCGACTTTTTGGGCGTTCGTGGCGGTGGAATAGCCGGATGGCTATTCCATTGCACAAGCGCAGAAAGGTCGCAGATTTCGATCCTGTCCGCGACGGTAAAACGATCACACAGTTTTGCAAAGAACTCGGCATCTCGCGGCAGACGTACATCAACATCAAAAACCGGGTAGCGCAGAAGGGCCGATCTGGCATTGTGCCCGATTCGACCGCACCGAAGAACCCAGCTCGAAAATTCGACGACACAGACAAGGTCGCGGTCGTCAACGCGAGACAACATTTGATGGAACAAGGGCTGGATTACGGCCCATGGTCGATCTACTACTACCTGTTCGATTCGATCGGTCCTGAGCGCACCCCGTCGCGTTCGACCATCGCGTCGTGGCTTCATGAGCTCGGTTTCGTCGACGCCAACGCCCGTAAACGACCGCGCAGCTCCTATAAGCGCTTCGCCCGCGATTTCGTCGGTGAGCTGTGGCAGATTGATGGGCTGGTCTACCGCCTGTTCGACCATGCGCACACGCAGGTGACGATCTACCAGATCATCGACGACGCCAGCAGATTCGACGTCGGCACCAAAGCGTTCCCTTTGCCGGAAAACGGAACCGACGCACGCGCCGTGCTGGCCGAAGCGTTCGCAACCTACGGCAAACCTCAAGAGATCCTCTCCGATAACGGCGAGGCGTTCGCCACCTACCACCGTGGACACCTCTCCGCTACCGAGTTGTGGCTCGCCAGTGAAGGCGTCTTGGCTATCGCTGGGTTCGCCGCCACAACTCAAGGAAAAGACGAGCGATCCCACCGCACACTGACCCAGTTCTTAGACGTGCGCCACCCGGTAAGCCTTGCTGAGGTCAACACATATCTCGCTGAATATCGGCACGTCTACAACGAGCGGCGACGCCACCAATCGCTACTGGTTGGCAAGATGCATATCACCCCGCGCCAGGCTTTCGACACCTTCCCCAAGGCAACACCGCCCACGCACCCGCTTGATCCTGACGCGATCTGGGCCCGTGTCGTCGCCTACAACAAAGCACATAACCCACAAACAGCAGCATTCGCAGTGATAAACGGCCCCGGGGAAGCGGCAACTTCACCCGAGACCAACACCGATGACATGGCAGCTCAGCACGACCTACCTCCCACCGATACCCCCACATTAACGATGCCGGTAAAGCAGTCAACAAACGCTTGGGGCATCCCAAACGAACTACGAGTGAGCAAAGACGGTGTTGCCCGCGTATGCAACTACGGCCTCTACATCGGCCTGCGATTCAAAAACCGCCTACTCTACGCCGCCGTCACGGCCGAAAACGTTGCTGAGTTCTACACCGCACACGACGGCGAATTCCTCTTCAGTGTGCCCTTACCAATCACCCTGACCCACAGGCCACCAGGCGGGCAAATCAACATCAACCTCGTGAAAGGAATGAAACACCGCCAACCACCACGGCTTAACCCGAACCTATCCAAGCCCCGGCCCAAACGCCGGAAACCATGACACCGCGCTAGCAATGTCCAAAAACCCCACCGACTCCACGCCCAAAAAGTCACCGGACTCCGTGTCCAAAAACCTCATGGACATAACA
>NZ_JAGPYZ010000018.1:0-5482 GCF_024454055.1 Corynebacterium sp. CCUG 70398 | reverse complement strand
CAATGTCCAAAAACCCCACCGACTCCACGCCCAAAAAGTCACCGGACTCCGTGTCCAAAAACCTCATGGACATAACAGACACCTACTAATGCCGCGAAGGGGTTGTAGAACCCGATCGAGCCAATGCCGGATGTCAGTTCGAAGTGGTAGTACAGGAACAATGCTGGGGAACCGAACCCGAGGCAAGCGCCAGCAGCAATGGCCGATGCGGCCGAGATCCAACGGTTAGTCCCGGGGACTGAATGCCCCGCCACGTTGCTAGCAGCGATCCATATGGCCAGTGGCACAACGACGACGAGGAACGCCAAGGGTGACTCTAAGTGTCGTGGCTCCATCAATCCGATGGCCCACACAAAGAAAAACCCGGCTACGCACACAAGGACTCCAACCCCAAGGCCGAGCAGCAAATGCTTCTGAATGTTCTTCAAACCACCGTGTCGCCACGCCGCGACCGCGACGATAGGGAGCAGGGGCACAGCGAGCACCACATGGCTCAGGGCCAGGGCGGCAGCCCCATCCGACAAACCATTCATGCTGGCCCAGCATGCGGTGTCGGGGCTGGTCCGGCGGGTTCTGGACGGAAGATGTAAATGGTGATCGCGGCTGTGAACAAGAGCAGGGGGAAGGGCGTCAGCCACACGCCGAATGCGCCCATGAACGCGGCGAAGACGAAGTCACCTGGATCTGAAGTCGGTGGCGCGCTTTTCGTCCCAATGGCTACCCAGATGGTCACAGCACCCATGCATGCCAAGCTGGCGGTCGCGGCAAACAGCCCGGCCGCCGACCAGGTCCGCGGTGAATTCCGCAGCAGCCACCCCGAGGCGATGCCTGCAGCCAGAGCTGCAAGGAATCCGATGGCCATGAATCCGTATACCAGTAGCAGCGCAAACGTAATGAAGCCCAGTAGTCCCACGGCGGATCCCAGCGCGAAGGGCTTCCACAGCTGGCTCACTGGGACGCCTGTTGTGTGGTACCGGATCGCAGCGAGCATGAACGCCAACCCAAGCGGGCCCAGCAGGATGCTGAAAATCATGGCGAGCTCAACCATGTGTCCAGGTTACCTGCCGTCTAGGATCCATAAGGATTCTCGCATTTTCGTGCCGTTTGAACGAGCTCCGTAAAACGCCAGCTGGCGTGTTGCGGCAGTGGCTCCAGTTACTTGACGTGTGGACGGCACGAAAATGCGAAAGAGCACATGCGTATCGACGGCAGCGGGCCAGGCTGCCACGCGGCGTCGATAAGCGAACATGCGAAAGGGGCCGCCCAACGGCGACCCCATGCATGGTCTGGATGGTGAAGCGGGCTAGATCGCTCCCGTGAATCCCAAGTAGAACGCGATGATCCCAGCGACGATGTTGAAGGCGAAGATGCCAACAGCCACCCACGCGCACCAACGCTCAGTCTTCGGTGCGTTCTTGGACACGAGGGCGTAGATTGCCAGGCCGAAACCGACGAACAGGCAGATGATGGCGAGCGGAAGTGTCCAGGATGCAAGGTTGGAAAGCGGGATGCTGATGATGGACAAAGCCATCGCGGCGCGCGCGTACCAGTTGGCGTTGTCGAAGCGGCCCGGCTTCTGGTTCTCCTGCGGGGCAGGGGTCTGGCCGCCTGCCGGGTAGGAGCCAGCGGGCTGGCCCACCGGCTGCTGGCTCGGGTTCTGGTTCGGGTACGGCTGGGAGGTCGTCATAGTAGGTCCTTGCAAAGCTTACGGAATATTAAGACCGTTCTAAGCTAAACCGCCCCCGCGAGATTGGCAAACGCAACCACAACCCCAAACACGAACGCCCGCGCACAGAATGGGCAGCGGGCGTTCGCGCGATCGAGGGTGGTCATTGACCCGGTACGTTGGCCCGGACTACTCCATCCCGCTCTCCGGGCTGTAGTCGGAGTCGGGCTTGGCGGCCGTCGGGTCGTCGATCTTGAACTTCTTGGCTGCGTCGGCGGCCACGGAGATGTCGATCTTGCCCTCGTCAGCCAGCGCGGTCAGAGCCGCAACCACCATCGACTCAGCATCGATGTTGAAGTAGCGACGGGCAGCCTCGCGGGTGTCAGAGAAACCGAAGCCGTCGGCACCGAGGACAACGTAGCGGCCCGGGACGTACGGGCGGATCTGCTCGTGCAGGTCCGTCGCAAAGTCCGAGGTAGCAATGTACGGGCCCTCGGTCTGCTTGAGCTGCTTCGTGGCGAACGGCTCGTCGTGCTCACCGGACGGATCCTGCAGACGAGCCTTGTTCAGGGCAGCACCGTCGCGTGCGAGCTCCGTCCAGGAGGTCACGGAGTACACCGCTGCACCGACGTTGTACTCGTCCTGCAGGATCTGCTGTGCCTGCAGCGCCCAGCGCATGCCCACGCCGGAAGCGAGGAGGGAGACCTTGTTCTCCTTGTCTTCAGCGCCGCGGTCGTACAGGTAGATACCCTTGTGCAGGCCCTCAACATCGAGGTCGTCCGGGCGGGCCGGTTGGTGGGTCGGCTCGTTGTAGACGGTGAGGTAGTACATGACGTTCTCACCGCCGTCGGGGCCGTACATCCGGTCGATGCCCTTGTTGACCAGGTAGGGGATCTCGTAGGCGAACGACGGGTCATAAGGAATGACCGACGGGTTCGTCGACGCCAGGATGGGGGAGTGGCCGTCGAGGTGCTGCAGGCCCTCGCCCATCAGTGTGGTGCGGCCAGCAGTTGCGCCGACGATGAAGCCGCGGCCCATCTGGTCGGCGGCAGCCCAGAAGTTGTCGCCGGTGCGCTGGAATCCGAACATCGAGTAGAAGATGTACATCGGAATCATCGGCTCGCCGTGCGTCGCATAGCTCGTGGCGGCGGCGAGGAAGCTTGCCGACGATCCATCCTCGTTGATGCCCTCGTGCAAAATCTGGCCCTCCGGCGCTTCGCGGTAGGACAGCTGCAGGTCGTGGTCGACCGGGATATAGTTCTGGCCTTTCGGGTTGTAGATCTTCAGAGTCGGGAACCAGGAGTCCAGACCAAAGGTACGGGCCTCGTCTGGGATGATCGGCACCACGCGGCGGCCGATCTCCTTGTCGCGCATGAGCGCCTTGAAGGTACGAACCAGCGCCATGGTGGTGGCTACATCCTGCTTGCCGGAGTCCTTGAACACGGCCTTGTAAGTCTTGTCCAGGTCCGGTACTTCAAGCGGTGTGTACTGCGCGCGACGTTCCGGCAGGTAGCCACCGAGCTCTTCGCGGCGCTTCTTCATGTACTGGATCTCTTCAGAGTCCTCGCCAGGGTGGTAATAGGGCGGCAGGTTCGGGTCCTTCTCCAGCTCTTCGTCGGAGATCGGAATGCCCTGCATGTCGCGGAAGAGCTTCAGGTCCTCAGCGGTGAGGTTCTTGATCTGGTGGGTGGCGTTGCGGCCTTCGAAGGTGTGGCCCAGACCGTAACCCTTAACAGTGAAGGCGAGAATGACAGTCGGCTTGCCGTCCTTCGTCTCCAGCGCCTTCTTGTAGGCGGCGTAGACCTTGCGGTAGTCGTGGCCACCGCGGCGCAGGTTCCAGATTTCCTCGTCGGTCATGTCTTCGACGAGCTTCTTGGTGCGCTCGTCCTGGCCGAAGAAGTGCTCGCGGACCCATGCGCCGTCGTTGGCCTTGAACGTCTGGTAGTCACCGTCCGGCGTCTGGTTCATGATGTGGACCAGAGCGTTGTCCTCGTCCTTCTCCAGCAGCTCATCCCACTCGCGGCCCCAGATGACCTTGATGACTTCCCAGCCGGCGCCCTTGAAGAAGGCCTCCAGCTCCTGGACGATCTGGCCGTTGCCGCGGACGGGGCCGTCGAGACGCTGCAGGTTGCAGTTGATCACGAAGGTCAGGTTGTCCAACTCGTAGTTGGCGGCCATCTGGATGCAGCCGCGGGATTCCGGCTCATCCATCTCACCGTCACCGAGGAACGCCCAGACGTGCTGGTCAGCAGTGTCCTTGATGCCGCGGTCCTGCAGGTATTTGTTGAAGCGTGCCTGGTAGATCGCGTTCATCGGGCCCAAGCCCATGGACACAGTCGGGAACTCCCAGAACTCCGGCATGTCGTGCGGGTGCGGGTAGGACGGCAGGCCGCCCTGCTCGCGGGAGTGCTGCTGGCGGAAGCCGTCCATGTCATCTTCGGACAGTCGGCCCTCCAGGAACGCACGGGCGTAGATGCCGGGGGAGGCGTGGCCCTGAACGAAGATCTGGTCGCCGTGCTGCGGGTGGTCTTTGCCGTGGAAGAAGTGGTTGAAGCCCACTTCGTAGAGCGCCGCTGCGGACGCGTAGGTTGAAATGTGTCCGCCGACCTTAATGCCCGGGCGCTGCGCGCGGTGCACCATGATGGCAGCGTTCCAACGGATCCAACGGCGGTAGCGCTTCTCCATCGCCTCATCGCCGGGGAACTCCGGCTCGAGCGTGGTCGGGATGGTGTTGACGAAGTCCGTCGTTGTCAGCGACGGCAGGGGAACACGTTTTGCGTCGGCACGCTCCAAAAGGCGCAGCATGAGGTAGCGCGCACGCTCAGGATCAGAGTTCTCCAACAGACCGTCGAAGGAATCCATCCATTCCTTCGTTTCCTCCGGGTCCGGGTCGTGCATGTAGGAAGCAACTCCATCGCGAATGATCGCGTGCTGGGAGTCGTTCCCAGCAGTTACTTCTACGTCGTTTTCAGCCATGTCCATACCTCCGATACGGGATTCTTGCTGCACGTCACGGTGCCTTTCCCGGGTTGCGGGCGCACCGCACGTCTACATCTTCTAGCGTAGTTCTTTTTGTCTATGCACGCCGTGGCGCAGCAGGAGCGGTATCCTGGCAATATTGTTAGTCACCGTTTGAGGAGGAAAGCACACAGTGGGCGCCGGTAGCGCTGAGAATTTCGTAGATAAGCTGGGCATTTCCGGCGACGACATCGTCCAGGAGCTCGGGTGGGACGACGATTGTGATTCGTCGATCTCCGAGGCTATTGAGGACCGGATCGGCGAGGCGCTTCTCGACGATGAGACCGACGAGCTCTGCGACGTCGTCCTTCTATGGCACCGCGCTGACGATGAGGACCTCGTCGATGCGCTGGTCGACGCTACTCGAAACCTTTCCGAATCTGGTCGAATTTGGCTGCTCACCCCGGGTGCGAACCAGGCTGGTGAGGTCCACCCCGGCGACATCTCTGAGTCCGCACAGCTCGCTGGGCTCGTGCAGACTAAGGCGGACCGGCTGGGGAACTGGCAGGGGTCTTGCCTGCGCTCTGCGGGGGCCCGCAACTAGCCCTGTGAGATTCCACACCCCTGCTGAAAAGCCCCTTTAAGCACCCCCAAATCTCTACCCCCGAGCATGCACGAGAGCCGTTGGCTCGCGATGTCTCGTCCAAGCGAACCTTTAAGGGCCTCGCACCTCACCCCAGCCTCGACGAAGACAAGACCGGAGAGACTTAGGCGAAAAGAAGGGTTAAGTAGCAGAAGAGGATGCGGACGTTTTTTGGACAGTTTCAATCTCACGCTACATTGACTTTTCGGTATTCG
>NZ_JAGPYZ010000017.1:0-6092 GCF_024454055.1 Corynebacterium sp. CCUG 70398 | reverse complement strand
TTGTCATCAGTCGCGACATTGTTGACAGATGAGTCGCGACATGGTGGACAAACCGGCGTCTTGGTGTTTATTTTTTCCAAGGCGCCGGTTGTGGTTTTCAGGTCAGTGGGGGTTGGCCTTTTCGCCAGTATGGTTTTTGGTAGTTGCGGGATGTGTCGATGTAGTGCTCGGTGATGGGTTCGCCGGTTTCTTTTAGTGATGTCGTGATGTGGTTGTCGGTGATGATCATCAGGACTTCTTCGCCGCTGTGGGCTCGGCCGATTCCTAGGCTGTAGAGCCTGCCGGCGTAGCGGATGGTGACTTTGCCGCTGGCGGCGACGACGTCGTTGCGGGTGCGCCATTCTTCTTTCGGGGTGAAGGTTGGTTCAGCTTTAGGTCCTGTTGTGTAGGCCTGGTGTGGGGTACGGCGTCCGAGTGATCGGTGGGGGCGTTCGGTGTTGTAGTAGGCGGTGAATTCGTTGAGCTGCCGTTGTAGTTGGGGGATGGTTTCTGCTGGTGGTTGTGCGTTGATCCAGCGTTTGAGTGTTTGGTGGAAGCGTTCGATTTTGCCTTGGGTTTGTGGGTGGCCTGGCCGGCCGTTTTTCTGCTGGATACGGTTGTCGTTAAGTGTTTTCTCGAATGCGTTTCTGCCGCCTTTGCGTCCGGCTAGTCGGGCGGTGAACACCAGCCCGTTGTCAGTGAGTGTGGATGCCGGTGGGCCGTAGGTGTCGATGAGGCGCTGTAGTTCTGCTGCGACAGCTGGCCCTGTAAATGCTGGCCGGGCGGTGATCGATAGCAGGTAGCGGGAGTGGTCGTCGATGAAGTCGAGGACTTCTACGCGCCTGCCGTCGATGAGGAAGAGGTAGGTGATGTCGGCCTGCCAGCATTCGTTGGGCATGGCCGCTTCAAACCTGATGTAGGAGCTGCGTGGTTTCTTTTGCGGTTGCGGGGCAACAAGTCCGGCTTCAGTGATGATCCGGCGGATCGTCGATGTTGACGGCACACGCAGGCCTTGTTGTCCTAAGTGGAAAGCGATGGTGTCGGGCCCTGCGTCGAAACCTGCTTTGGTGAGTTCTTTGCGCATGTCGATGATGTGGTTGCGCAGGGTCTCCGGCACGGCATTGGGGTGGGTGTGCGGCGCGCGCGATTTCGGGGCGATGGCTTGTTCCCCTCCGGCGTCGAACTCGGAGAGGATCTTGTAGATGCGTTGGCGGGAGATGCCGAATCGTTTGGCGACTTTGGTGACTGGTTCGCCTTGATCGCGGACGGCTTTGACGATGGCGAGATTTCGGTTCGGGCTGTTCATCTGTCAACGATGTCCCGACTGATACCAGCACCATCCCTAAACACGCGGGGGTGACGGGAGGTGTCAATGATGTCGCGACTGAGGTGTCAACCATCACCCCGGATTGTTTCTTCCCCCTAAGTGTCAACAATGTCGCGACTGACCTGTCAACCATCAGGAATGCTGTCCCAGGCACGCCGTGTCAACTATGTCATGACTTCAGACACTGCCGGGGGCGCTTTCCCATACCCCTTTCACCTGCGATTACGGCCCCGCGCAGCGCAAAATCGCTAGACTGGTCGCATAACCGAAATCACCTAGCACGATTGAGGAGCGACCATGAGCAAGGACAGCATCCCAAGCTTTGACCAGGCGCAAGACGCCGACGATGCAGCCAAGGCGGCCGTCAACCCGACGCCGACCCGCGACGACAGCATCAACAACCTGGGTGACCCGGACGCAGACGGCAACTTCCAGGACCGCACCGAGAAGGAAAGCGAGAAGGCGAACTAATGGCCGACAACACGCAGGCAAATAACGCACAGCCGGGCGACGGTCCCGACAAGCTTCTCGACGCTGCAACGCGCCGCATCGGCAACGAGCCCGACACTGACCCTATCTCCGACCTTGAGCGTCTGGAGTCCCGTGACCTGGACAACCTGGACAAAGAGGACTTCGGCGACGGCAACGAGGGCAACGACGACTCCAGCTACGCCAACGACAACCCGGACGGCCCGTCCGAGGTCAACCGCGGCGACGAGTAACCCGCAAACGCACTCAGCGCCGACCCCGACACAGGGGCGGCGCTTTTTCATCCTTGACGCCATATCGAATTGCGATATTATCGATTATCGAGAGTGTCGAATAACGATAAGGAGTTGAGTTATGAACATGCCTATGGACACGAACCAAACCGCTAAGCCTCCGACAGAGAAACAAACGAAAGATTTCAACTCGAGCACAATCGGAGTCACCGCCCTAGTCGCCCTCTGGATCAGCTTCGAAATCTTCGAGATGATCCACAACGGTATCGTGATCACCCGCCTATCCCCTGCCGTCGAGGGTGGCATCGTTTTTGCCGATATCCCCAGCGGCGCCCAGTGGCTTTACGGCATTGGTCTGGCCACGAAGTACATCGGCCTCCTCGGCACCGGGATGACACTGAGCATGATCGGCTGGAACATGTCCAAAGGGCGGATCTTCACGCAACGCAACGTCACTCTCCTTAACTTCGGCACTGGCGCGATGTTCGCTTATTTCATCGGTCGCATCGGATTCGAGGGTCTGGGTAACAATTTCGTTGCCTCGGATCTGGGCCTGGAGCAATGGTGGGACACCGGTGTCAGCACCCCGTACTCCGAGTTCACACCAGCACTGATCCTCCTGTTCACCCTCGGCCTCGCTTCCATGCTTCTGCGCCGCGGCGCCCGGTTGAAGGAGGACGTGGACGGCCTTGTCTAATCCGATCAATCCAGCGGAGTCCCAGGTCGTCTGCCACCTGGACCGGCTCATGGCGGAGCGCGGCATCACCGGTGCCGCGCTCGCGGAGCAGGTCGGCATCACGCCGGTGAATCTATCCGTGCTCAAGAACAACCGCGCGAAGGCAGTCCGGTTCTCCACGCTCGCCGCGATCTGCCAGGCCTTGGACTGCCAGCCGGGAGACATCTTCTCCGTGCAGTAGCCTGCAGTAACCTGCAGTAGGCTCGCACGCATGAGCTTTCCCCAACCCTCCATCAATTCCTACGCGCTGATCACCGGTGCCAGCCAGGGCATCGGTGAGGCCATGGCCCGCGACTTTGCTAAGGCGGGATACAACCTCATTATCGTGGCCCGACGCGAGGACGTCCTGCAGAAACTTGCCGCCGAGCTCGAAGATGCCCACGGCGTCGGAGTCATCGTCGCCGCTAAGGATCTCTCTGTGGCCGAGCAGGTCGATGAGCTCATCGAGCTTATCGACGAAAAAGCCATCTCCATCTGCGTCAACTCCGCCGGCATCGCCTCCTTCGGGCCGTTCATGAACCAAGACTGGGATTACGAGACAAACCAGTACAACTTGAACGCCACGGCGGTCTTCCGCATTACCAAGGCGGTGTTGGACCAGATGGTTCCGCGTGGAGAGGGCGCGTTGTGCAATGTCGGCTCCGCCGCCGGCAACGCGCCCATTCCGAACAACGCCACCTACGTGTTCACCAAGGCCGGCGTGAACACCTTCACCGAGTCTCTGCACTACGAGTTGAAGAAGACCGGCGTGCACTGCACTCTTCTCGCTCCCGGCCCGGTGCGTGACGCTGTTGTCCCGGAGGACGAGCAGTCGATCGTCGACAAGGTCGTCCCGGACTTCTTGTGGACCACCTACGAGTCCTGCTCGGAGGAGACCATCGCTGCCATGATGAAGAACCAGCGCCGCGTCACCCCCGGGCCGCTGTCGAAGGCGATGGACTTTGTCTCCTCCTACGCCCCGCGTGCTGTCATCGCGCCGGTGACCGGCTGGTTCTACGCCAAGATGGGCTAACCGCAGCCACAACACGGGCGGGTACGTTGGAAGGCATGAGCGAAGAACCCTCCGCAGAACCCACTGCCCTACCCGCCAAGGACGACCGCATCGTTTGGATCGACCTCGAGATGACGGGCCTCGACCCGCAGCGTCACGTCATTGTTGAAGTCGCAGCACTCGTCACGGACGCGGAGCTGAACATCCTCGACGGCGGCATTGACCTTGTCGTCCACGCCACCGACGCAGAACTCGCCGAAATGGATGACTTCGTCACCGAAATGCACGGCAGCTCCGGGCTGACGGAACAGATCAAGGCTTCCACTGTGGCGTTGCGGGAGGCGGAGGAGGCGGTGCTGGAACTCGTCGATAAGCATTGCGGCGAGCACCGCCCACCGTTGGCCGGCAACTCGATCGCTACTGACCGCACCTTCATCCGCGCGCACATGCCCAAGCTGGATGAGCGGCTGCATTACCGCATGATCGACGTCTCCACCATCAAGGAGCTCACCCGCCGCTGGTACCCGAAGGCGTACTACAACCAGCCCGAAAAGGGCATGGCGCACCGCGCTCTCGCCGACATTGTAGAGTCCATCCGCGAGCTCGACTACTACCGTCGCGCCGTCTTCACCGCTGCTCCCGGCCCCGACTCTGACGCGGCGGCGGTATGCGCGACCGAATCGACCGAGACCTACCAGCCGTTTTTGTAAAACCGGCGCAGTGAACTAATGTGATGTAGCGCTGCCCACGCACGCGACGGGCAGCGATGGTGGCTGTAGTTCAGCTGGTAGAGCACCAGGTTGTGATCCTGGGTGTCGCGGGTTCGAGTCCCGTCAGCCACCCCAATGTCATCAGTCGCGACATTGTTGACAGATGAGTCGCGACATGGTGGACAAACCGGCGTCTTGGTGTTTATTTTTTCCAAGGCGCCGGTTGTGGTTTTCAGGTCAGTGGGGGTTGGCCTTTTCGCCAGTATGGTTTTTGGTAGTTGCGGGATGTGTCGATGTAGTGCTCGGTGATGGGTTCGCCGGTTTCTTTTAGTGATGTCGTGATGTGGTTGTCGGTGATGATCATCAGGACTTCTTCGCCGCTGTGGGCTCGGCCGATTCCTAGGCTGTAGAGCCTGCCGGCGTAGCGGATGGTGACTTTGCCGCTGGCGGCGACGACGTCGTTGCGGGTGCGCCATTCTTCTTTCGGGGTGAAGGTTGGTTCAGCTTTAGGTCCTGTTGTGTAGGCCTGGTGTGGGGTACGGCGTCCGAGTGATCGGTGGGGGCGTTCGGTGTTGTAGTAGGCGGTGAATTCGTTGAGCTGCCGTTGTAGTTGGGGGATGGTTTCTGCTGGTGGTTGTGCGTTGATCCAGCGTTTGAGTGTTTGGTGGAAGCGTTCGATTTTGCCTTGGGTTTGTGGGTGGCCTGGCCGGCCGTTTTTCTGCTGGATACGGTTGTCGTTAAGTGTTTTCTCGAATGCGTTTCTGCCGCCTTTGCGTCCGGCTAGTCGGGCGGTGAACACCAGCCCGTTGTCAGTGAGTGTGGATGCCGGTGGGCCGTAGGTGTCGATGAGGCGCTGTAGTTCTGCTGCGACAGCTGGCCCTGTAAATGCTGGCCGGGCGGTGATCGATAGCAGGTAGCGGGAGTGGTCGTCGATGAAGTCGAGGACTTCTACGCGCCTGCCGTCGATGAGGAAGAGGTAGGTGATGTCGGCCTGCCAGCATTCGTTGGGCATGGCCGCTTCAAACCTGATGTAGGAGCTGCGTGGTTTCTTTTGCGGTTGCGGGGCAACAAGTCCGGCTTCAGTGATGATCCGGCGGATCGTCGATGTTGACGGCACACGCAGGCCTTGTTGTCCTAAGTGGAAAGCGATGGTGTCGGGCCCTGCGTCGAAACCTGCTTTGGTGAGTTCTTTGCGCATGTCGATGATGTGGTTGCGCAGGGTCTCCGGCACGGCATTGGGGTGGGTGTGCGGCGCGCGCGATTTCGGGGCGATGGCTTGTTCCCCTCCGGCGTCGAACTCGGAGAGGATCTTGTAGATGCGTTGGCGGGAGATGCCGAATCGTTTGGCGACTTTGGTGACTGGTTCGCCTTGATCGCGGACGGCTTTGACGATGGCGAGATTTCGGTTCGGGCTGTTCATCTGTCAACGATGTCCCGACTGATACCAGCACCATCCCTAAACACGCGGGGGTGACGGGAGGTGTCAATGATGTCGCGACTGAGGTGTCAACCATCACCCCGGATTGTTTCTTCCCCCTAAGTGTCAACAATGTCGCGACTGACCTGTCAACCATCAGGAATGCTGTCCCAGGCACGCCGTGTCAACTATGTCATGACTTCAGACACC
>NZ_JAGPYZ010000016.1:0-9977 GCF_024454055.1 Corynebacterium sp. CCUG 70398 | reverse complement strand
CGACGACGACGACCACCGAACAGGCTGAGCCGACTGACGAGCAGAGCGAGAAGCCAACGACTACTACCTTGACGACGCCTGAAACGAACGACGAGGAGTCGAGCACTACTTCGACCACGTCCGAGAAGCAGGACACTGGGTCCAGCAAGGCGGCTGAGCCGACGGAGAAGCGGGAGGACGAGTCGAGCAAGGCGGCTGAGCCGACTGATAAGCAGGACGAGAAGCCGACCACGACGACAAACTCAGACGAGCCGCAGTCACCCACGACCACGACAACCGAGGAGGCTCCGAAGGGCCCGTCCAACCCTTCTGATGGTTCTGGGAAAGGTTCCACTGAAGGTTCCGGAAAGGGCTCGTCTGAGGGCTCCGCGAAGGGATTCTTTGACGGTTCCTCCGGTTCGTCCGAACTGTCCTCTTCGCCGATGGGCAAGATCGTGCTGATCACGCTCGGTGTGCTGGCTGGCCTGGCAGGCCTCGTGGGCATCTACAACTGCTTCGAGCGCAACGGCTACATCCAGAACTGCCTCGAGCGAATCGGCGGTATCAAGCTCCCGAAGTTCTAAACCCTAGGGATTAGCGTCCCGTAAAACCGAGACCTCCCGCGACCCAGCCATTGAGCTGGAGTCCGGGAGGTCTTTCGCGGTTCAGATCCGATTCACCAGGGGATTAGTCGGTGATGACCGGCCCGTCGATAGCTGCAATGGAGTTGGCCAGCAGCGCCGTGAAGAACGGCACGGAGTCGGGGTAGATGAACTCGTACCGGGCGTGGGCGCCAGCGCCACCAGCGCCCAGACCGCACACGACGGGTGTGCCGACTGCGGAGATGAAGTTGGCGTCGGACCCGCCGCCGACGGAAACCCCCTCGAAGTCAGAGTGGCCCAAAGCTTCGGCCTGGGACTTGAGCACCTGGAAGAGAGCCTCAGTGCCCTCGGTGTGCACCATCGGCGGGCGGTTCCAGTTGCGTTCGGCGGTGATCTCCACGCGGGGGTCGGACCATGTGATGGCGTCGAGGGCGGCGTCGAGACGCTGTGTTTCTTCCGGTACCCAGTGGCGGACATCGAGCTTGGCGTAGGCAGATCCGGGCACGACGTTGGCCCCGGTGCCGCCGCCGACAACACCGACGTTGATGGAGGTTCCCTTCTCCGGGTCGGCATACTTCGTCGCCTCGAGACACCACTCCATCAGGGCAGTAATGGCGTTGGCGCCCTTCTCCGGTTCGAGGCCGGCGTGCGCCTCAATTCCTGTGGCGGTGACGTTGACGTCGCCGATGCCTTTGCGGGCGACCTTGACGTTGCCGTCGACACTTGCTTCGAGCACGAACGCGGCATCAGCGCCGGTGGCGACATTCTCAATGATGCGCTGCGAACTCGGCGAACCGATCTCCTCATCGCCGTTGAAAATGTACGTCACGGTCGGGTGCGGGATGCCGGCATCCTTAAGCAGCTTCAGTGCCCAAATGCCTTGCGTCAGACCGATCTTCATGTCGAAGATCCCGGGCGCGGAAAGACGCTCGCGCGGATCGTCATGGGCGGGCGGATCCCAGGCTTCAACGGTCCCGGCAGGCCACACCGTGTCGTAGTGGCCCGCGATGACCACGTTGCCGGGCAGGTCACCTTTGTAGGTGAGCACGGCGATGTCGCCGCGGATGTCGCCGTCCTGAAGCTGCTTGTCATCGGACGGGCCCAAACGCTTTTCGACGAGCCCCAGCAACACCTTCAAACCCGCATCCAACGCCGGTTTATCGAAGGAGTAGGTCTCTTGGTTGACCAGGAGCATGGCGTCGTCAAGCATCTGCTCCACATGTGCTTCCGCTAGTTCGAGTGAAATGCTCATGCATCCCAGTGTGCATGAGGGTGTGCGGATCGTGCCGACTCAATTCGACTTCAAAACCAACTTCGTCGCGGGTGCTTCATGGGTGGCACCGCCACATTGAGGGGTTGCTGCCGCGTTAAGCGGGCTAGTCTGGGGTGCATGAACCTTGGCTGGACTGATGTCACGTATTCCGCTGCCCTGACGGGAACCGTCACCGATTCCGAGGGCGACGTGGACCGTGTGTACGAGTTGATGAGCGTGACCAAGCTGCTCTCTGCTTACGCGTTCCTCATGGCGGTGGAGGAGGGGGTCTTCGAACTGGACACCCCCTGCGGGCCGGACGGGTCCACGGTCCGGCACCTGCTGGCGCACGCCTCGGGCTTGGATGCCTTCGAGCACAAGATCCGCAAGGCCCCGGAAGAGCGGCGCATTTACTCTTCGGCTGGGTTCGAGGTGCTGGCCGAGTTCCTCGAGGGTGAGACTGGGATGACCCTCGGCGAGTACGCCCGCGAGGGCATCTTCGAGCCGCTCGGGATGAGCAACACCGAGATCTACGGTTCCGCCGGCCACGGTGGGCGTTCCACTGTCGCCGACTTAGTGAAGTTCGCCGACGAGCTCATTTCGCCCACGTTGCTTGCCGAAGAAACGCTCCGAGAGGCCTTCACCAACCAGTTCGGCGACTTGAACGGCATTGTCCCCGGTTACGGCATGCAAAAACCCTGCCCGTGGGGGCTTGGCTTCGAGATCAAGGGCGACAAGAGCCCCCACTGGACTGGCGGCACCATGCCGGAAGACACTGTCGGGCACTTCGGTATGTCCGGTACGTACATGTGGGTGGTGCCGGCATGGTCGGCGTCGACAAGCGCGGGGACAGCGATGGTCATGCTCGCGGACAAGGAATTCGGGGATTGGGCAAAGCCGCTGTGGCAGGAGACGAATACGCGGATCTTTGAACAGCTAAGCTAGCCGAATGTACTTCGGAGGCATTGACAACGCAGTCGGCCAAGCCATCGCGGTCCTCGACCTCATTGGCGTGTTCCTCAACGCTGTCATTGGCGGCACAGTCGCGCGCCGCATGCGTTTTGACGCCGTGGGCTTCATGCTCATCGCCATCATCTCCGGCATGGCCGGCGGCATGATGCGCGACGCAATGATCGGCAATACTCCCGTCGCGGCGCTATCGGACCCCTGGTACATCTCCATCGCGCTCATCGGCGCGTTGGTTGCATTCCTGGCCAACCTGCGCGGGTACGTCTGGGAGCTCACCCGCTTCCACGGGGACATGGTCATCCTCGGCGTCTGGTGCACCACCGGCACTGTCACCGCGTATTCGGCGGGGGTGGCGTGGATCGGCTGCATCCTCATGGGCATCATCACCGCGACCGGCGGCATGGTTATTCGTGAGGTGCTCATTGGGCGCATCCCGCGCATCCTCAACGACCAGCAGATGTACGTTGTGCCTGCCATTGTCGGCTCCGTTACCGCGCTGGTGCTCTACTCGTTCGAGCACCCCTCCGCTGCGCTGGTGTGCGCCCCGCTCATCGCGTTCGCGCTGGGTACCGCCGCCTACTGGGCGGGTTGGTACGTCCCCGCGAGCTCCGAGCTGGGTACAATCAACCGTCTGTTCGCGCGGCTCGAGCCCGATGCTTTTCGACGTTGGCGCCTCTCCAAGGAACACGCCCTCCTGGATGACCCCATTAACGACGACGGAATGATGCCCACCAAAGGCGAGGTCCGCGAGGCGTTAGAGGCGGTCGATCCGGCGACTCGAGAAGAGTTCCTTGCCGCTCTGTACCGCGTCTACATCGACCGGGACGGCGAGGACTCGGCCGGCGGCTGGGCCCGCCGAGCCGAGTAAAACCGAGTAAAACCCTCAACTAGCACTTGAGTAAATGGGGGTGTCAAGTGCAGGTTGAGGGTTGCCAGTGTGGCTAGAGCGCATGAAGAATTGCATCGAGCCGTTTCGAGACTCTTGAAACGTTTGAGGACGTAGGGGAAGACGATCCTCGTCTTACGTGCATGCGCGCGTCAATGAAAGGACTTTCCCTATGACTGTCACACTTCTGGACTCAGCCCTGTCTGCACCAACCCTCAGCCCGGTTGCGCCACGGGAGCGGGCTGTCCTCTCCATTAGCGGAATGCCCCGCCACCTGCGCCTGCGCGTAGAAGAGCTCATGGCCGAGCACCTCAGTCCTGCTGAGCTTTCCGAGTTTTCTCTCGATGCCGCCGGTCTCGACGATGCCGACCTTCATGACGCCGCGATCTGGGACACCCGCTGGTTCACCCGGTGGACGCGCGACCCGGGACGTGCTGGGGTTGCACCGACCGTCAGCTGCCGCGAGATCATTGACGCCCCAGCCAATGAACTGGCCACCTTCCGGGCTGCGCTGACCGAACTTGCCGGTACGTTCCGGTTCTCGGCAAGGGTCTAGCGCTGCTGGGCACTCCGGTATGGTTGCCGGGGTCCTTCCTGCCGCGTGTGTGAACGATTCAGCCCGAGACGCCCCATTAGTCGACGTGCACATTGCTGTGAACTGGACTTATAAAGACCGGGGCATGGGTTGGTGCGCTACATCGTTCACACCGGGCCGAGAGGCATCGGGGCGTTCACCCTAGGGTGAGGAGTGCTGGTCGAGGTGGGCTGCGGCGTCGCTAAGCGTCGCCCAGCTGTTCCACAGCTCTTCGTCGATCTGGACACCGAACTGCTCTTCCACGCGGACGGCGAGCTCGATGCGGGTCAACGAGTCGACCCCGAGACTGTCCAGGGTGTCTGTGCCGCTGACCTCATCAGCGTCCTCGACGGCGCCGACCTGCACCAACAGCCCTGCAAGCTGGGCCATGGTGTCGCCTTCTAGCGGGGCCGGCTCGTCCGATGGGGTGGCAGCGAGGCCGAGCTTGCCCAAGTCCAGACGCTGTGAAAGTTCCATACCCCCATTCTAGATACCATTCCCATATGCCCAATTACCTGCGCGCCCTCAGCCCTGGCACCCAGCGCACGCTCATTGCGATGCGTCGCGAGCTGTACAGCGGCTCGGGCCGCCTCGGCCTGACCGGTATGCGCACCGGCGCCACGAACCACGACGGTCTGAATGTTCACTGGTACGAGTGTGGGCCGGAATCACCTGAGGCGCTGACGGTCTTGTACGTTCACGGCTTCAACATCTCTTCGCAGTCTTTCTACATGCAGGTCAGGGCTTTGCAGCACCTTCCTGTCCGGCAGCTGCTGGTGGACTACCGGGGACACGGGCTCACCGCCGACCAGGGCGCAGATTTGTCCGTTGATGCCGCCGCGGACGACATCATTGCCGTCGTTCGGGACCGCGGGATTACCGGGCCGGTCATTGTGGTGGGCCACTCGCTCGGCGGGCCGGTGTCGCTGTCGTTGATGCGCCGGTATGCCGGTGAGCTCAATCTGGCCGGTAGCGTGCAGATCTCGTCGTCAGTGGACCCGTTTACCGACCGCGGGATGCCCCAAGCCCTCGGCGGCACGGCTGGCGCGGCGCTCTACCGCATGGTGCAGGCACTGCCGATCCTGTCGGAGAGCGTGAGGGTCGTGGTCACCGAGACGCTTGCGCCCGTACTGGCGGTCGGTTTCTACGCGCCAGGAATGTCCTGGGACGTCGTGGAGTTCCACGCCGCCATGATCCAGGAGACTCCGTTGGATACATACTCGGGATTCTTCGATGACCTCCGCGACCACGACGAGCATGCCGCTGCCGACGTGCTCGCGACCATTCCGGGCTTCATTCTCGTCGGCGACATTGACACAGTCACGCCGGTCTCACAGTCGCAGGAACTCCACAAACTGTGGCCGCAGGCGAAGTTCCAGGTGTTGCCCGGTTCCGGGCACATGCCGCCGCTCGACGCACCCGGTGCTGTGACCACAGCGATCCGCCGCCTCGTCGACCCGCTTATCGACGAGTCTGAAAACTAAGCACCCTAACTAGCTGAAAACCATATCCGCGCGGAGGTCCGCGCCGGGGTGCCCCCACGCGCGGTACTCGCGGATGTAATCCTGGGCGAACATCCACGGGTCAACACCGGCCTGGGTAGGCAGGTCTTTGCGGGCGCGGACGAGGTAACCGGAGTCCATGTTCATCAACGGGATGTCGGCTTCCAGGCCCGCCGGGAAACGCGGGGTGGCCTGGGTGTAGCCGTCCTCATCCATCATCGACCACAACCGGCACATGTACCGGGAGACCAAGTCTGCCCGCAGTGTCCACGACTGGTTCAGGTAGCCCACCGTGAAAGAGAAGTTGGGCAACCCGTCGACCATCATTCCGCGGTACGCGACGGCATCCGGAACGGTCTTTTCTTCACCGTCCACGAATAGCCGGGCGCCGCCGAAGACCTGGATGTCCAGTCCTGTTGCGGTGATGATGATGTCGGCGGGGAGGGAAGGGGCGTCGACAAGCGAAATGCCGTCGGGCGTGATCTCCTTGATTTTCGCGGTGACCACGCGCGCACCGCCCTGCATTGCTTTGAAGAAATCACCGTCGGGTGATTTGCAGACGCGCTGGTCCCACGGGCCGTACGGCGGGTTGAAATTCTTGAAGATCTCGCGGAACGGGATGTATGCGCGGTTGAGCGCCATGAAGTAGCCGCGGGCGGGCCACGGGAAGATCTGGCACATCCAATACTGCGCCATGTCGCGGACAATGTGCATCGCGCGGGCGGCGGACAGCGCCTGCTTTTCCGGCATGATCTTCGTGGTTACGGCGGTGAAGTTGTCGCGGTTGAGTAGGGGAGCGACGTAGGTGGGGGTGCGCTGGAGCATGGTCACGTCTGCACCGCCGTCATGCAGCGCTGGCAGCAGCGTGATCGCTGTGGCACCTGAACCGATGATGACGACCTTTTTGCCTGCTAGGTCCAGGTTTTCCGGCCAGCGCTGCGGGTGGATGAGCGTGCCCTCGAACGTGTCCGCGCCGGGAATGTCCGCCGTGAAGCCGCGATGGTGCTTGTAGTAGCCGGAAGAGAAGTGCAGGCGTTTCGTCCAGATCGTGCGCTCAGCCGTCGGCGCGTCCGTGTGGCCTTCGGGGATGTCCTGACCGTCCTCGCGGGTGTGCATGGTGACTTCCCACAGGCCTTTCTTCGAGTCGAAGTTCGCCTGCTCCACCCAGGTGCTCAACGTCAAGCGGTCGAATACGCCCTCCTCACGCGCAACATCCTCGACATACTTCTGGATGTTCTCGCCGCTGCCCAAGCTACCCTTGTGCGGCCAGCGCTTGAACGGGAATGAGAACGTCGCCATATCCGAATCCGAGCGAATACCGGGGTAGGTGAAGGTCACCCACGTACCGCCGACCTTCTTATTGGAATCGACGATCTCCCAGTTCCAGTCAGGAAAATTCTCGTTCACATGGTGCGCTAGGTCGACACCGCTCAGTCCAGCGCCGACGATGAACAGGTCCAAAGGATTCTCGGGGCTCATGGTTCAAGCCTAGATGTTTCTTTTGGCTATCGAAGCGAGTCTGGTTGTGAAACATCGCGCAGCAGTTCATGCACCGTTTTGCGATACTGAGCCCATGGATGATGGGGAGCTGCTGGGTGCTGCGGTGATTCTCGCCGTCGCCGTGATCGTGCCGAGCCTTTTGGCGCTTTTTCCTTCGCTCATTCGCTATGGCACCACGTCGGCACCGCTTTGACTACGGGAGTGCTGTACTCCCTCTACTTTTCGCAACCTCACAACGACTACAGCACCACGCAAGCCGCCGGTGCCCTCATCCTCATCATGCCTTTTGCCGGGTGGCTCTTTGTCTACCCGTTGCTGACGTTGTGCTCGGTAGCAGGGATCGTTGCAGGAAGGAACCGTATGCAGGACGGACGGACCGGTCCGCAACCTCCGATGTTTGACCACCGACGATGAACAGGGCTAAAGGGGCAGAAGTTTTCGGTTCGCCGTCGCCCCGGGACGCATCGCTTGTCGACGATCCCTCACCCACACCCCCAGCGCCACCAGGACGAGAACAACGGGAAAGGCGACCCATGGAACGAGGGCCGCGATCTGCATGATCCAGAAGATGTCTGCGGATCCGTTCTGACCGTGGTTCCGGTACACCTCATAGCTGCAGTAAAGCAGGAAAGGCGAGGCGAATCCGACGCATACACCGCCGGCAGCGGCAGCAGATGGGGTCCATGTCCGTGGGGATGTGGGCAGCATTAGACCCAGGCAAAACCACATGCCCAGGAAAACAATGAGCGGGATGGGAAGGGCCAGAGTCTCCACGAATTCTGGAAGCGCTTGGAAGTCAACCATTTGGACAGCGACCAGAAACGCGACTGAGAAGGCGAGCAAAAACACACCCGAGCCCAAGCCCGCCAGAATAGGTCGCGTCAAGCCGGTCAACGGCGTTCGTGTTGCGCGGTGTCGTAGCACTGCGACGACTATTACGACGGCGAGCGGCACCGCGAGCAGAAGATGGCCCAACAGTGCCGAAGACACCGCATTTCCAACTGCGCTCATGCACCGACACCGACACTGTGCAGATCTAATCGGGCTTCCAGGTTCATGCTCTCACCCTAAAGGTTGGAAGGGTGATGAACGGTGTTTCGCCGCTAGCCTGAACCGTTGCGTCTGCGTCAGCGCTTAACGGGGGCGCTTTTCGCAACCGACTCCATCGCCGTCGCGGTCGAGGTGGCTACCGTAGCCCGGCTCACCAGAGTTAATCGGGCGGCCGAGTTCGTTCCAGACTGCTCGGCAGTTCGGGTAGTACTTGGACGGTTTGGGAGCGGGTTTGGGCGCAGGCTTTGGTGCCGGGGCAGGTGCAGGCTTTGGGGCGGGAGCTGGCGCTGGCTTAGGAGCGGGAGCCGGTGCAGGTTTCGGAGCGAGAGCTGGCGCAGGCTTGGGAGCTGGACCCGGAATAACACCAGGCAGCGGGTTGGGGATCATTCCATTCTGGATTGCCCAGAACGCGCCGCCAGCGATCGCGGCCAGAGCAACGATCGGGACAAGGACGATGGCTGCGATTTCGCCGTCAGACAATTGACCGCGTTCGCTTGACGACGATTGGTCGCCCTCGCTAGACGTCGACTGGTCACGTTCGCTGGAAGTCGATGACTCGTCGGTGTCGGCCGAGCCGAGGGTCGACTGTTCGGGATTCACGGGTTCTGCTACAGCAGGAGACAGGCTCGCAACACCCACCGTTACGGCTGTTGCCAGAGAAATGACAGTTTTCTTCATGGGAAAAGAATCTAGCATTTTCGCTATTAGTGCACTTGGAAAGTAGGTTCCGCGCCGCTTATGGTCTTCGACCTGCGCTTATAGACGGCCGCAGCTGAATTTATTATCGTTTGCAACAACCTACCTTTGCCCCCAACGTGGGCGCTGTGGCTACGGCGGCTCCGGTGGTCCGGGTGGCAGTGGTGGACCCGATTCGCCCGGCTGGTCCGGTTGGCCCGGATGGCCCGGCCCGTGCCGGTTCTTCCGTCGGAAATAGATGATCCCAAGAGCTGTTCCCAGCAGCCAGGGCGGGAACAGAACGATCCACCCGCCGATGGCGGCGGCGAACATGAGGTAGCCGTATGCGGCGGAACCGTCGGCAGGTGTGGCGGCGGACAGGCCGAACGCGCTCGCGATGATGCTGGCGAGCACCACGGATCCAGTGGCGCCACCGGCGACGAGGGTGGCTGCGGACCACGTGCGCGGCGACTCTGATAAGAACTTGCCCGCAAAGAAGAAAACCGCCCCGAACAGTATGAGCACGGAGATCATGCCGAGGGCAAAGCTGAAGTTGAAGAAAAACGCGCCAAGCATGACGAAAGGGAAACAGGCCACTAGGCCTGTCCCGGCGCCGATGGTCAGAGCCTTTCCGGCCTCGGCGACAGATGTCTTCGCGGCCATGTAGCGCGCAAACCCCACGGTAGTCACCAGGGCGAATGGAAACATCCCGATCAGCAGTGCGAGCCCCGCCGCACCCCACGCCCCGTCGGTTCCGCCCGTGGAAGATTGAGCAATCACAAATGGTGCCATCGGGTCCCTGTATCTGTATCGCGCCACCGGGGTCGTTTCCAACGTGTTGCCCGCCCTGCACCGGCCCACGTCCCCGGAAATACTACGGCCCATGAGACTAAGGCGACACCTACTAATGCTGTGATGTCTGGGGTCTTTTTGGACACGGAGTCCAGGGGGTTTTTGGACGTGATGTCTAGCGACTTTTTGGGCGTTC
>NZ_JAGPYZ010000015.1:0-15797 GCF_024454055.1 Corynebacterium sp. CCUG 70398 | reverse complement strand
CGTTGTCGGTCACGCTGACTCACATAAAGCTACACACCAACCACCAACAACACAAACCCCCAGCACAAACACGGTTTTTAGGTGCCGTCGATAAGCGTTTTAAACGCTAATTCGTTGCACGTTGGCGCCGAGCGCATTGAGGCTCTCGACAAAGTAGGGGTAACCGCGGTCGATGTGCTCGACATCGTGGACGACGGTCTGCCCATCGGCGACAAGGCCAGCGAGAACAAGGCCGGCGCCTGCACGGATATCGGAGGACCACACGTCGGTGGAGGAGAGTTCGTTCACGCCGCGCAGCACAACGTGGTGGCCGTCAACGGTGGCGTCCGCACCCAGGCGGAGCATCTCGTCGACAAAGCGGAAACGCGATTCGAAGACGTTCTCCGTGATCACCGATGTGCCGTCGGCGATAGCGCTCAAGCCGATAGCCATGGGTTGAAGGTCAGTAGGAAAGCCGGGGAACGGCAACGTTTGGTAGTCCACCGCCTGAGGGCGGCGATTCATCCGGATGCGGAAGCCCTGGTCGTAGGTCTCCACGTCAGCGCCTGCAGTTCGCAGCTTTGACAAAGCGAGGTGGAGGTGACGCGGGGCGATGCCGCCGACTGTCACGTCACCCTGGGTCATCGCGGCCGCGTAGGCCCAGGTGCCTGCGACAATGCGGTCACCGACGACGGTGTGCTCTGTCGGGCGAAGCGACTCCACGCCGTCGATAGTGATGGTCGACGTGCCCGCACCCTGGATCCGCGCGCCCATCTCATTGAGCATCTCGCACAGATCCACAATCTCAGGCTCGCGGGCGGCGTTGTCCAGAATCGTCTGACCTTCCGCAAGAACCGAGGCCGTGAGAATGTTCTCTGTTGCGCCCACGGACGGGAAGTCGAGGCTGATCTTCGCACCGCGCAGTTTGTCCGCGCGGGCAACCACAGCGCCGTGCTCGATGTGCGTCGTCGCACCGAGCTTCTCCAAACCCGATTGGTGCATATCCAGGGGACGTGAACCGATCGCATCTCCACCGGGCAGCGCAACGACGGCCTCACCGCAGCGCGCAGTGAGCGGCCCGAGCACCGCTACCGACGCACGGAACTGCCGCACCGCGTCGAAGTCAGCACGAGAGGAGATGAACGCTGGCGAGTGGATGCGCACGACTGTGCCCTCAATCTCCACTTGGCAGCCCAAGCCCTCGAGAACCTTCTTCATCAACGGGACGTCGAGAATCTCGGGGCAGTTGTTCAGGGTCGTTGTTCCCTCCGCGAGAAGGGCCGCTGCCATGAGCTTGAGCACACTGTTCTTCGCGCCTTCGACTCGCACCGAGCCCTGCAGACGGGTGCCACCTTGGACCAGAAATCGCTGTTTCACGGCACCCAGGGTAATGAAAGTTTTAAGGCAGTGCGCCAATGCGGCGTGCGGCGTTCACAGCCTCGTAGCGCGTGTGGGCTCCGAGCTTGCGCATCACGCTGCGGAGGTAGGACTTCACCGTCTCCGCGCCGATGCCCATTTCTTCGGCGGCCTCCACGTTCGTATGCCCCAGGGCTACGCACGACAAAACGTCCAGCTCACGAGCAGACAGCTTCGTCGCTTGTTTGACACGCACCGGGGAGACCATCTGGTCACACAGCTGCTCCAGCTCCTTGCGGACCGGACCTTCCTCCACACGGTTCGCCAGCATGCGCAGCTTGGAGTGGGTCGCACGCACCTGTTCCCACTCGGCCCCGTTCATCACGCGGCCGGTCTTAGCGGTGGCAGTTTTGCCGCCCTCGGCTCGTCGTAAAGCGGAGTTGACCGCGAGGTCTTGCTCAAGCGTGCGCGCTGTCATCGTGACTTCCTCGATGACCTTCTCCCCCAGCCGCACGGGTGAATGCACACCTACGTACAGGACGCCGCGGATTTCGCGCTGCACGATGACGGGCACAGCCACCACAGAATGCAAGCCTTCGTCCTGGATCGATGCGTCGTGCTCGTGGGAGATGACGCTCGCGCGGGTGTAATCGGACACGCCCACCGCGCGACGGGTAGCCACAACACGCCCGCCGACGCCTTGGTTCGGATCCAGAACCAAGTTGTGCAGCGACGTCGTGCGCAGCCCCACCCACTGGGTGATCTGCAGCCGGTTGTCTGCAAGCAGTGTGCCGTACATGGCCACCGGGATTCCGGTCGCGGTCTTAAGGGACGTCAGTGAGGCGCGGATTGCGTCCTCATCGTCCTTGACCCGGTGCGGATCCATTCGTTCTCCTTCATCAGAGCGCCCACTGCAAGTGATTCCCCGACTCAGGGAAACATCTGGTTCGGTGTGCGGATGAGGTCCATAATAACCCGGTTATGGGGGTAACCAAATTGCGACCCCTCCCCTAAGGCACGTCGTTGACATGTGCACTGACATGTCGGAATGCCCGAATCACCGGACGAAGCTACCATCCCTCTCCCCCGAGTGGGTGCCCCCGCGCACGTCACCGCCGCAAAACAGGTCGGTTCAACATAGTTATACCGAGCGGTCTAGGTTTCTGCGCGAATTGATGTACGATCGGTTTCCGTGAGCGGAGCACCCGCGCTACCGCCCAAAAAAGACACATGCGACCAACGCAAGGAGCGCTACCTCATGGCGAACATCTACAACAACATCCTGGACACCATCGGCGGCACCCCGCTGGTCCAGCTCAACGGCATTACCAAGGACACCGACGCCGCTAACGCACGCGTGTTGGGCAAGCTGGAGTTCTTCAACCCGGCCAACTCCGTCAAGGACCGCATCGGCCGCGCAATCATCGACGCAGCTGAGGCTTCCGGCGAACTCAAGCCGGGCGGCACCATCGTCGAGGCAACCTCCGGCAACACCGGTATCGCCCTCGCGCTTGTCGGTGCAGCTCGCGGCTACAAGGTCATCCTGACCATGCCGGAAACCATGTCCGTCGAGCGTCGCGTTGTCCTGCGCGCATACGGTGCGCAGATCGAGCTCACCCCGGGCTCCGCAGGCATGAAGGGTGCTGTCGAAAAGGCAGACGAGATTGTCGCGCAGACCGAAAACGCCATCCTTGCCCGCCAGTTCGAGAACGAAGCCAACCCGAAGGTCCACTACGAGACCACCGGCCCAGAGCTGTGGAACGACACCGACGGCGAGATCGACATCCTCGTGGCAGGCGTGGGCACCGGCGGCACCATCTCCGGCGCCGGCAAGTACCTCAAGGAGAAGAACCCGGACATCAAGCTCGTCGCGGTCGAGCCGTCCGCTTCCCCGCTGCTGTCCGAGGGCACCGCGGGTCCGCACAAGATCCAGGGCCTGGGCGCGAACTTCGTCCCGGGCACCCTCGACCGCGAGATCGTTGACGAAGTGATCACCATCTCCAACGAGGATGCCGTAGCGACCTCCCGCGAGCTCGCAGCGAAGGACGGCATCCTGGGCGGCATCTCCACCGGTGCCAACATCAAGGCTGCACTTGAGGTCGCGTCCCGCCCGGAGAACGCCGGCAAGACCATCGCCACCATCGTCTGCGACTTCGGCGAGCGCTACATCTCCACCATTTTGTACGAGGACATCCGCGACTAAGCATTGCTTATCGACGGCTCACCGCCCCGTCACCGCCCCCGCATCCTGTGAATCTAAACCCGCAGGGCCGCGGGGGCGTTCCGTTTCGCGCTGCTAAACTCTGGCGACATGTTCAAGGTGATCAGCGCAATCCGTGAGGACTTGGAAAACGCCCGGCAGCATGACCCCGCCGCCCGCGGCGACGTGGAGAACGCCATTGTTTACTCCGGCCTTCACGCCATCTGGTCGCACCGGATCAGCCACAAACTGTGGGTGAACGGTCACAAGGGGCCCGCGCGTGTGCTGGCGCAGTTCACCCGCTTTCTCACCGGTGTGGAGATCCACCCCGGCGCCACGATCGGCCGGCGCTTCTTCATCGACCACGGCATGGGCATCGTGATCGGCGAAACCGCCGAGATCGGCGACGGTGTCATGCTCTACCACGGTGTCACCTTGGGCGGGCAGGTGCTCACGCAGACCAAGCGCCACCCCACCATCGGCGACAACGTCACCATCGGTGCGGGCGCGAAGGTACTGGGCCCGATCACGATCGGCGAGGGTTCCGCTGTCGGCGCCAACGCTGTGGTGACAAAAGACGTCCCAGCGAACTGCATCGCCATCGGCATCCCCGCCAAATGCCGCCCGCGCATGCAAGACGAGCGTAAGCACTTGGTGGACCCGGACGCCTACGTGGCGAACGACTCGAACTACGTGATCTAGGACACGAGTGCGGTGGTACAGCCGCCGCCCTTTTGCCGAAATCTCCGGTTAGCTAGAGCCAATCGACTAGAAGGCTACATTTCTCGCCAAGAAAGAAACGTTCTAGCTAGTTGTTTCTAGCTGCTCGTGTCCACGGCGTTATGTTGGCAAGGGCAACTACGACACGAGGTCGTTGTACTCCGGATTCTTCGCAATGAAGTTTTCCACGGCAGAGCACGACGGCACGATCTGCTTGCCAGCGCTACGGGTGTCGTCGAGCGCCGCCTTGATCAGCTTGCCGGATAGTCCTCGACCGCGGAACGCCGGGTCGATGACGGTGTGGTTGAAGTCCCGCACGTCGCCGGTCTCGTGGTAGTTGGCGAAGCCTGCTTGCTGCCCGTCGACCTCGATGACGTAACGGTGCCCAACTTCGTTGTGCTCGACCTTGTAGTCGTTGTTCTGGTTATCGCTCATGGCACGACCCTACAGACGAAAAAATCCCTTCGCTTTCGCGGAGGGATTCATTCTGTGGCCAGAGCCAGGATCGAACTGGCGACCCCACACTTTTCAGGCGTGTGCTCTACCAACTGAGCTATCTGGCCGGAACCGCTGAAACTAAGCAGTTCAGCGACCCTGACGGGACTTGAACCCGCGACCTCCGCCGTGACAGGGCGGCGCGCTAACCAACTGCGCCACAGGGCCTTATTCTTTTGTTTTCGCACTTCCGCGGCTATGTGATTTCCGCGTCTTGCACGAGTTAATAGCTTACACAGACGCTGACTAAGCTAACAAATCGCCAGAACAACTACGATTTTCTCAAGTGTTGCTCCGCTCACGGCGTTCTCCGTTCACGGTGAGCGCTACCGCTACAATCCCGAGAACCATGCCCGCGATCTGACCAGCGTTGACCGGCTGCTGAAACATCAACCATGTCCAGAAAGAAGTAACCGGCGGGGTCACGAACAGTAACAAGCTAGTCATGGTCGACCCCATGGTCCGCAAACATGCTGTATAAGCTGCGTAGCCACCGATGCCAGAAAGAAACATGAGCCAAACCATCGCCCAGACGAAGTCAGCGTTGACATGGACACCCATGTCCCCCATCGCCAACGCGACTCCCGTGAAGATCACAGCTGCGGTAGCCGTCTGTATGGCGAGGGCCTGCACGATGCTTCCTTGAGCATCCGATGCCCGCTCAAGGACCGCGCTCGCGGACAATCCCAACAAAGCGACGAACGGTAACAACAACCCAAACACCGACGTGGAAGAAAAATCGATTGAACCGGCAGCCAATCCGACTGCAACTAGGCCTAGCACCAGGCCAGCCGCCATCCGGAAGTTGAACGGATCGCCCCACAGACGCGCCCCCACAGCCGCGACGAGAATCGGCTGCAAGGCGCACACAAGAGAGGTAATCCCGGGATCAATAGCTAGGTCTGAAGCCCAAAAAACGGCGCCAAGAAAGGTCGCGTGAGAGAGAACCCCCATTAAGATTTGATGCTTCCAAGCGGATCTCGTCAGGGCTGGCAACAAGCGAGCTTTTGCCGGGTGCTTAGCGCTTCGGAGCAGCAAAATGACCCCGGCGAGCAGCACAGCCGTGGCGATGTATCGCCACGCTAACAACCCGATAGGCGAGGCATTTTCACCTACCAGAAGGGAACCCACGAACCCAGAGCTCCAGCAGATGATGAATGCGATTGAAATGAGAATTGGCTTCATGAAAGATAGGTAAATATACCGGTCGGTATACTGTCAATGTACCCTCCCCGAAGGAGCGAGAATTGGTTGATCTAGCGCACCTCAGTCCATTCCCAAAACCCAGCACCACCCCGGCTGGTGAACGAATTCTGCTGGCAGCTACGGATTTGTTTTATTCACAAGGTATTGCCGCAACCGGTTTGGACCTCGTCGTGGAGAACGCTGGCGTGACAAAGCGAACGCTTTATCAGCGCTTCGGGTCCAAGGACGGGCTGGTTTGCGCGTATCTCACTGCTCGAGCGAATCAGTGGCAACAACTAGTGCTGCACAGCGTCGATGAGGCAGAGAAAGCAGGATCGGACACTGTCGAATCAGTGTTCAATCTCACCCAAGAATGGATCGCCAACAACCCTCGAGGGTGCGGGTTCGTGAACGCATGGGTCGAGCTTGGCAACGACTGCGGCGCAGAACTGAAAGCAGTGATTCAGAGCGAGAAGCGGTGGATGCGCACTCTTTTCGTCGCGTTAACTGGCGACACACAAACTGGTGAACTCGTTCATGAGTTATACGAAGGCGCGTTGGTTTGCGCGGCCATATTCGGCGACTTCGGATCGCTTGACCGTGCCAAAGCGGGGGCACAACGACTTATCACGTCGTAGAAGAAGACGCTGGTCTCCTTCTTCATGGGCCCGGTTACCCCGTGCCCTCAGGCGAGGTACTGCAGCCGTACGGCGATTCACGGAGGTTGCAGGTTAATCGTCGATAAGCAAAAAGCCCCGAGGAAACCCTCGGGGCACATGGCGACCCTGACGGGACTTGAACCCGCGACCTCCGCCGTGACAGGGCGGCGCGCTAACCAACTGCGCCACAGGGCCTTCGTACCCCCAACGGGATTCGAACCCGTGTTGCCGCCGTGAAAGGGCGGAGTCCTAGGCCACTAGACGATGGGGGCAAAGCCGTATTGACTTGTTCGCCGTCCGCTGGACAGCTTGCCTATCATAAACCGGCCCGTCAACCCCCTCCAAATGCACAGGTGGTCAGCTATTTATGCGGCGAGAGTAGCACTCAAGACGGAGACCACCATGGCGATGACCATGGTGTTGAAGGTGAAGGCAATCAAAGTGTTGTAGCGGATCTCTTTCCAGGCGTGCCTGTTTGTCGGGGTGGCGGGAACACTTGCACCCATCGTGGACACCATCACTGCCTGGTTCAGGTAGTCGCCGAAGAGCGGCTCCCCATCCAAATAGGAGAAGTCGAACATAGGCTGCTCCCCTTCCGCCCGGTACCGATAGTCGAGCTCGAGGTACTCCGCCGCGTAGGTGACGATCATGAACACCCACGACCACACCACCGCGATACCACCGACTGCCAACCAGCGCCAATCCTCCCGGAAAACATCGAAGCGGCTCATCGCGATCGCCGCGGCCATCGCCACGATCGCGCCGAGGCCGGAAAGGTTCGCGGCCCCCTTGATTCCCCACCCCTTAACCCACTTACTCTCGGCGGAGGCACGCTCGGATCGCGCATATGCCCGCAGCTCAGCCGGGTTGAGGCGCGAGAGCAGGCGCACCGTCCACCAGCCGAAGATCGTGACGTAGACGACCCAGTAAATCAGGTAGGTGCTGATGATCACCATCTCCGAATGCTGCGCGAGCATTTCCCGCGGGAGCAGCAACCGCAGCATGATGATCGCGCCGAATGCGAGGACGGTGCTCACCGCGTACCGGGTGACCTCCGAGGCGCCACGGAAATCTTTCTCACCCATCTAGCGGGTGACTGGCACCATGGTGGATCGGTTGTCGTGGGAGTTCACGACGGTCTTGCCGAAGGGGAAGCAGGTGACCGGGATGAGCTTCAGGTTCGCCCACGCCAACGGCAACCCGATGATTGTGATCGCCTGGGCCAGAGCAGTGGCGATGTGTCCGAGTGCCAACCACAGGCCAGCAACGATGAACCAGATGACGTTGCCGATCAGACTGAAGCCCCCGCCTTGGCCGGTGTCAACTACTTCGCGGCCAAACGGCCAGAGCACGTACCCGGCGATGCGGAAGGACGCCAGACCGAACGGGATGGTCACGATGAGCAGACAGGCCAACACGCCGGCGAGAACGTAGCCAAGGAACAACCAGATACCGGCGGTGATCAGCCAAACGATGTTGAGGATCAGTCGAAGGAGAGCCATACCCGTCACTTTAGCGAGCAAAAGCGAGTTACAGGTCGTGCTTTACGGATTCGAGGTTGAGCATGACCTGCTGAGGCTTTGAAATTAGGCGAGCAAAAGCAAGCTCACTGCCATCACAGCCATGCCGGCGACAAAACCGTATATGGCGGTGTGGTGACGGCCGGTCTCAATGGCGGTGGGTAGCAGCTTGTCGATGCTCACAAACACCATTACTCCCGCGATTGCCGCGAACACGACACCGAGCGCCTCGGGACCAATGAACGGCCGCAGAAGCAGGTAGCCCACCACCGCGCCGAGTGGCTCCGCCAGACCCGACAGTGTTGCCCACCACGCCGCGCGCCACTTAGAACCCGTCGCTTCACGCATGGGCACCGCCACCGCGATGCCTTCGGGAATGTTGTGGATCGCAATGGCCACCGCGATGGGCAGCGCGAACGCCGGATCCTGCAGCGCGACAAAGAAGGTGGCGAAGCCTTCGGGGAAGTTGTGAATGGCGATTGCCAGCGCCGTCATCACCCCCACCCGGCGCATCCGGCCGGCGGCGCGCACGTCCGGCCCCTCATGCGGGTTGATCTCTTCCGGTACGAACCGGTCAATGACAGCGATGAGCGCAATACCGGCGAAGAAAGCGACCGCGGCCCACACGTCGGGGCGGCTGCGTCCCGCCTCGCTGAGCCCGTCCACCCCTTCCGGGAGCAGTTCCACCAGGGAGACGAACACCATAACCCCGGCGGACAAACCGAGAGCTCCCGCCAAGAAGCGCTGGCTGGGAGTGTTCTTGAGGGCGACGATGAGGCCGCCGAGGCCCGTCGATAAGCCTGCGAACAAGCTGAATCCGAAAGCAACGGCGAGCTCTGCCATGCGAAAAGCCTACAGTAGGGATTATGGCTACCGCAAACATCTACAGCGACGCAGAACTCCACCCCACCAAAGACGAATTCGCCAACCAATTCTCGAGGATCACCCAGGTCGACGGCTCCTACCGCGCGTACGACCGCGACGACAAAGTCGGCATCGAGGTGCTCGTCGGCCCCGACAACGAGGGCAACCTCACGCAGTGCGGCTTCAGCTACCGCGAGGAAGACATGGCGCTTGACGACGAGCTGACGCCCCTTACCCACTCCGTCCTCGGCCGCCGCTCCGTGGCACACCTGACAGCAGACCCTGTCGCAGTGCGCGAATTCGCGCAGGTGATCCTGACCGGCGACAACGGTGCAGACTTCTCTGAGACCTCGCCGATCTTCGCCGTCCGCGGCACGGGCAGTGAGGATGTCACAGTCGATAACGTGGTCGTTGAGAACCACGACATGCTCAACTCCGTGGGCACTCTCACCGTCGACGGCGAGGAAAAGCGCTACCAGCTGCGGATCCAGCGCCTCATCCGTGAGATCCCGCAAGCCGAGGAAGGCGACCTCGCGCTCGTGCGTGACGACGGCGCGATCCTCATGAACCTCGGCATCTGGGACTAGCGCGACTATTCGCCGTCGATGCGGGCGAGTAGCGCGTCACGCACCTCGCGGCGGCGGATCTTACCTAGCTGATCTTTCGGCAGATCCTCAAAGTGGTAGAAGGTGCGCGGCACCTTGTACCGGGTGAGGTTCTCACGCGCGAATTCTTTCAGGCCGTCCGGGTCGAGCTTCGTGCCCTCCGCCAGCACCACGCACGCGACGACGTCCTCGGAACCGTCCGTGCGGGGACGACCAACCACGGTGACCTCCTCGATGTCTGGGTGCGTGCGCAACGTCTCTTCCACTTCCGCCGGGTAGACGTTGAACCCGCCGGTGATGATCAGCTCTTTGATGCGGCTGACCAGTTTGATGAAGCCGTCTTCATCCATCACGCCCATGTCGCCGGTGCGGAACCAGCCGTCGTGGAAGACTGTGGCTGACGCCTCATCGTTGTTCAGGTACCCGCCGAAGACTTGCGGCCCCTTGGCCAGGATCTCGCCGGCCTCACCGTAGGGCATTTCCTCGTCGAGGTTATCGGGGTCGGCAATGCGGATTTCCGTGTCCGGGAACGGGATGCCGATGTACCCGGGCCGGCGATCATCCGTCGGCGGGTTACCGATGAGAATCGGCGACGTCTCTGTCAGCCCGTAGCCCTCCACGAGCCGGCCGCCGGTCGCCTTCTCCCAGCCCTCGATGACCTCCGCCGGCAGCGATGACGCGCCAGAGAAGCCCGTCTGTACTGCGGAGATGTCCGAGCCTTCTTCCTCAGCCGTCGACACAATGCGCTCAAATACGGTAGGCACACCCGGCACGAACGTCGGCGGGTTCTTTTTCTTCATCGCGCCCATGATCAGGTCCATCGTCGGGGCGGGCAGCAAGATCAGTTCGCTGCCGATGAGGAACGTCAGCGTCAACGAGAACGTCAGACCGTAAGCATGGAAGAACGGCAGCGTGGCCAGCATGCGCTGGCCGGGTTCCTGCAGCTCCTTGACCCACGCGCGCCCCTGGATCGGGTTGGCCAGCAAGTTGCGGTGCGTCAGCGGCGCACCCTTGGGGCTTCCGGTGGTGCCGGAGGTGTAGAGGATGAGGGCGGGGTCGTCGCTAAGCATGCGCGGCGTGTCGATCGCGCGGGGTTCGCCGAGGAACCTCTCCCACGGCAGCGTGTCCTTCGCCTGCGCTGTCAGCGACGCGCGCGCTTCCTTGAGCTTTCCGACGGGCACCCGCAACGCCACCCGCTGCACCAGGGGCATCGCTTTTGTCATGTCCACGCTGACGATCGTCTCCAGCGGGGTGTCTTTCGCGAGTTTTTTCGCCGTGTCGGCGGCCTTATCCCAGACCACAGCGACCTTGGCACCGTGATCGTTGAACTGGGGGCGCAGCTCATTCACCGTGTAGAGCGGGTTGTGCTCCACCACGACCGCGCCGAGCTTCTGTACGGCGAAAAATGCCACGACGTGCTGTGGGCAGTTCGGCAGCATGATGGCCACGCGGTCGCCCTGGGCCACCCCGACCTTGCGCAACCCGTCGGCAGCCCGGCGGACCTGCTCGTCGAGCCGGGCGTAGGTCATGGACCTGCCGAAGAACCGCGTCGCCGGCTTTCGCCCGTTCGCCGCGAGATTCCTGTCGTAGAGGTCCGCCAGCGTGTCGTCGCCGTAGTCCAACGTGTGGTCGGTCCACTCCGGGTAGAAGCGCAGCCACGGCTTCTCGGCGGAGCTGCGGCGACTGCCCTCGGCCTTACTGAGGCTGATTCTGGTGCTGCCGGTGCTCGTGTTGATTCTGCTGTCTTCGCTGTTTGCGCGATCTGCGACCATAGGCGCCACCCTACGCCCCTTCGACGGCCTCATGCTGGGGCGCCGACCCTTAGGTTGAGAATCCCAGAACGTTCGAAAGCACCGAGATGGTCACGACTGCGCCAGTCACGTAATTCAGCCAGAGGAAGACCCTCCACGCACGATTCACTGCCGCCGACGTGGCGTCAGTGACGTTCCAAAACCTCAACGTGTTGGCCACATATCCCAGGCCAAGCAGTCCCACAACCCACCCCGGGGCCGGCAGCACGAAGCACAGCCCGGCCGCCAAACCGTACAGCACGCCCGCGAACCGCGTGGTCGTCCGGGCGCCGAGCTCTGTGGCCACGGAGCCGGTGCATGGTCTTCGGCAGCACAGCGCCTTCCACACCGCCTTTGCGCGGGTTGACGATGTCAGATTCGTAGTCGAAGACATCATTGATCCCGTACATCGCGATGTTGTACGGGATGAGGAAGAAGATGAACCCCACTACCAGCAGCGCGGAAAACTCTCCCTGCGCCAGCAGGTAAGTCAGCGCGAACGGAACGGCTGTGTTCACCCAGCTCAGCGGCCGCGACGCCGCGAGAATGCCCCGTAGCACCCGCATCAGTCACGCCCCCAGAACGCGGTGACCACCAGGGCTGTGAACAGTGGGTAGAACAGATCCTCCACCGGAATCCGCCCAATGTTCAGCCCGAGAGTCGTTGCGTGACCGAATTCGTACAGGCCTGCTGCCACCATGAGGTTGTCAAAGACGATGGTGAGCACGAACAGGATGCCGGCCACCGCGGCGGTCAACTTCCAGGGCCGCCGCCTAGCCCACAATGCCGCGGCCGCGAGCAAAAACGGCGCAGAGATGAGAAGGTACGTCACGAGCGCAGCAGTCCTGTCAGGTTCATGGTCAGGTACGTGAGAAAGAACAGGAAAATCGGTTCTTCCAGCGGCAGCTGCGGCGCAAGATCGATGCCCACCATGTAGGGCGAATCGCCGCGCACGAACGTGCCAGTGGCAATGCCGAGCCCGTCCCAGCACAGCAGAGCCGCCACACACCCCAGAGAGAGCAGCCAGGCCCGGCGCGAGTCACGGAAAAACGCAGTCTTCCAGCGGTGGTCGATGACCACCATGCCTGCCAGCGAAAACAGCAGCACCCCCAGGTACGCGAACTGCATTAGAGCGCCTCCGGTAGCGGGCCCGCACTCGTGTCGCCGCGCAGCCGCTTGATCACGTTCTCGGCGGAGATCAGGCACATGGGCACACCCACACCAGGGGTTGTCGTTCCGCCGGCGTAGTACAGGTTGTCCAGCTTGCGGCTCTTGTTGGACCCACGCAAAAACGCCGACTGCCTCAACGTGTGCGCAGGTCCGATGGATCCGCCCGACCACGCGTGATAACGCTCAGCGAAGTCCGCCGGTCCCAGTGTTTGCTTGACGACGATTCTTCCCTCCAACCCCTCAACCCCGCACCAATCAGCAATCTGCTGGGTGGCGGCGCTCGCAATGCGTTCGACCTGCTCGCTCGCCTGCCCCCGGTACATGCTGCCGTGGCCGACAGCTTCCTCTGCGGCGACGGGGACGAGCACGAAGAGGTTCTCGCATCCCTCCGGGGCCACACCGGGATCGGTCGCGCTCGGCTTGGAGACGTAGATGGAGCGGGAGGCGCCGAGGGGCCTTTCGGGTACTGGGCCGTCGAAGACCGCGGCGAAATCGTCGTCCCACTCGTGGGAGAACAGCAGGTTGTGGTGCGCAAGCTGGGGAATCTCCCCCTCCACGCCCAGCATGACCAGCACCGTGCCCAGGCCAGGATCGCGCGGGGCGAAGTAGCTCTCGTCGTAGGTGCGCTTCTTCTTCGGCAGCAGACGGGTCTCCGTGTGGTGCAGGTCCGCGCAGGAGATAACGATGTCGGCGGGGAGGGTGCGGCCGTCGATAAGCGTGATGCCTGTGGCCGTGCGCCCGGAATAGTTGATCGCTGCGACTTCGGTGTTGAAGGAAAAGCGCACGCCCTGCTCCACGGCGATGTCGTAGATCGCGTCCATCACTGCGGCGAATCCACCTAGGGGGTATTGCACGCCCTGGGTGAGGTCGGTGTGGCTCATCAAGTGGTACATCGACGGCGTGCGCGCGGGGTGCGAGGAGAGGAACACTGCCGGGTACGTGAGCATCTGGCGCAGGCGGACGTCGGCGAAACGGCTAGCCACGAAGCGGTCGATCGGCTCGGTGAGATAGCGCGCCAACTTACTGTAATGGCCGGAGATCTGCGTGAACGGCGCGACGGAGCGGAACGTCGTGTACAGGAAGTTCTCCAGCGCGAGCTCGTAGGTCTCGTCAGCAGTGTCGAGGTAGGCGCGCAGCTTTGCTCCGGCACCGGGTTCGATGGACTCGAAAAGTTCGGCGGCGTTGTCACGGCCAGAGGTGACGTCGATGGGCGCATCGCCCTCGGGAAACAGCCGGTACGCGGGGGTGAGCGGTGTCAGATCCAGCACGTCGGCGGTGCGCTTGCCGAACAACGCGAAGAAGTGGTCGAACGCGTCTGGCATGAGGTACCAGCTGGGGCCGGTATCAAAGCGGAAACCCTCGACAGATTCCGTACCGGCCCGGCCGCCATGGGTGGGCAACTTATCCACGACCGTGGTCTCGATGCCCTCTTTGGCCAGCAGTGCGGCTGTGGCCATGCCGGCCACGCCGGCACCGATCACGATTGCTGTTTCGGGGTGGGTCACTGGGTTCTCACTTTCCTGATTGCCCGCGCCGTGAGCAACAGCTTGCGGTGGTTGGGCACGCTGATTCTCGTCGCGGCCACCTCGTGCGCCGGTGTGGCCGCGATGCGCTCGTTCAGGTCGCGGAAGAGCGCTTCGGCCGCTGCCACTCCCCGTGCCGCGGCGGTCGGTAGAAGCGGGATGGCTGTGCGGGCGCGGTCGAGTTCGCGGTTGATGTCGCTGGTGAGGGTGCGCTTCGTGGCGTCATCAAGCGTGGCGCCGAGATACGCACGCCCCAGGTCGTCGCGGTCTTCACCGAGGTCGCGGAGGAAGTTGACCTTTTGAAACGCCGATCCTAATGCCCGGGCACCCTCCTCCATCGTGCGGCGATTTTCAGGCGTGGGGGTGTGGCCGCACAGGAAGATGTCCAAGCACATCAAGCCGATCACCTCGGCGGAACCGTAAATGTAGTCCCCCAAATCTTCCTCGGAGTAATCCGAATGCGTAATGTCGCGGCGCATCGAGGCAAAGAACGCCCGCACGTGGTCATCTTTGATGCCGCAGCGGCGGTGCGTGTTCGCCCAGGCGTGGAGCACCGGGTCGGTGTGAAAACGGTGCATCGGCGCGTGCAAGACCTGCTCTTCGTAGAGCTCCAACAGGGTTTCCGGGCACTCGTTGGCCTCAGCGGCGGTGCCATCGACGATCTCGTCAGCGATTCGGACCACCGCGTACACGTTGCGGATGTCGCGCTTCGTGTCCGCATCGAGCACCTGCGTGGCTAGGGAGAAACTGGTGGAGTACTGCCCGATCACCTGCGCCGCGGCTCTGTCCGCCATGCGGTCGTAGCGGGCAAGATAGGAATCTGTCACAACGGGCCTTTGCAGCAGAGCAGTAGGTACCTCACCGAGCCTACAGCGCGGGACCGGCTCCCGTTCGGGCCTGAGCCAGGCGCTGCGGCAAGCGCTGCCACGGAGGGGAGGAAGAAAATCCCCGCATCATCGAATGCCACCCCCTGCTGAACCGCCGGCGAAGCTGGCGCCGGCCACGCAGGGCTCGGTCGTCCATTCCCACCACAAGCTCGGGCACGAAGCGAATCGTCTCCCCCGCCCGCACCGCAAAAGAGAGCTGAATGTCGTCGTGCGATTCAGTGTCAGCGAGATCCAGCGTGCTGCCGACGGCCTGCCACCACTCGGTGCGAAACGAGCTGTTGGTCCCGAACAACGGCGGGTGGCCCAGGGCAGAACCGACCGAGAGACGGTACATGGATAGGTAGAGGCGGGAAATGAGGTGGGGTGTGCCGTCGAAAAGCGCGGGGCCGGTGATCCCTACGGTGTGGGCAGGAGCGTGACGCCACTGCTGCTCCACCCTTTCCAGATATGTTTCCGGCAGCCACGCGTCCGCGTCGGTGCGAACAATGTAGTCGGCACCTAACCCGCATGCCGCGTTATAACCCGCTGCCGCTGCCCATGTGATTCCACGACGCGCTTCCGTGATGACAGTCGCACCGTGCGCCGTGGCAACCTGCACTGAATCATCGTCCGACCCGTTGTCGACGACGACCGTGAAATCCGCCGCGCGACGTTGCCGGGTGATGCTGCGCAGACAACGCTCGAGCAACTCCGCGTCATTGAGACACGGGATCACCACGGAGATTGTCGGACTAGCCACGCAGCAAGTCTAAGCCAGGGACACAAGCGGGTTAAACGACAAAAGGGGATGCGGACGGAATCTTGGAGGATTCCATCATGAACCGCTCATACACCAAGGAGCAGC
>NZ_JAGPYZ010000014.1:0-29120 GCF_024454055.1 Corynebacterium sp. CCUG 70398 | reverse complement strand
TTGAGCATTGCCGAATACCGAAAAGTCAATGTAGCGTGAGATTGAAACTGTCCAAAAAACGTCCGCATCCTCTTTTGTCGTTTAACCCATCCTCGAAGACGGCACCATCCGATACAAAACCCCCTAGCCGGTATCACGCCAGCTAGGGGGTTTGAACGTTGGTAGCGGGGGCAGGATTCGAACCTACGACCTCTGGGTTATGAGCCCAGCGAGCTACCGAGCTGCTCCACCCCGCGTCGAGTGAGTTATGAACTTCACCTGCTGCCGTATCGGCAACGGGTGTTAACTATACGCAGACTTGTCCTGAACAACAAATCCCCTGGCCACACGTGAAAGTGGGCCAGGGATTGGATTCGGGGTTCACCGCCCGTTCGCCGGGGGTTCGCCAGCTATTCAGGTTGAGACTGCGTGAACGATTTAGCGCACCGACCCATAAGTCCAAGACAATAACTGCCGGTCAGGAGCTTATGGCGCGACCGTTATGGGGCTGGAACCCTCAAATCGTTCACCGCTAATGGGTCAGGTACGGCCGTCGGGCCGCACCCGACTACTGCCCCTTCTGGTAGTCCTCAACGGCGCGGTCGAGCTCGTCCAGGGCTCGGCCGTATTCCTCGAAGGAACCGTCACGGGCGTCCTCGAGGCCGCGCAAGGCCTCGTCGATAGCCGTCAGGGCTTCCTCTTGGTTGGCGGGCGGGGTGGCTGTGTCGCCGTCGCCCTCGCTTTCCTCGGTCTCCGCGTCGGTGTTGTCCGGGTCCGTCGCCGTGGCCTGGTCCTCGGCGTCGGAAGTAGTCGAGTCATCGGAGTCCACGATGGAGATGTCTTGGGCCTCCTTCGCGTCAATGCCCACCTGGCTGAGCGCCTGGGAGATCGTCGGGGCGTAACCGACACGGCCCTTGTAGAACACCAGCACACGCAGCAGCTTCGGGAACGCGGACTCCTGGTCCTTGCGCTGCGAGTAAATCGGCTCGACATAAAGGATCTCGCCGTTAGCAACCGGCAGGGTGAGCAAATTACCATTCTTCAGCGTGTTGGAGCCCTCCCACAGGGTGCGGTCGCGGGCGACCTGGTCAGAGGACATCAGCGCGTCCTGAGCCTGCTTCGGACCCTGCGTCTGCGTATTGGTCGGCAGAACGCGGACGGTGATCTGGCCGTAGTTGTCCGGGTCGGAGGTGACCGACATGTGCGCGGCGAGGAACTCACGGCTCAGACCGCGGTACGGGGTGATCAGCTGGAAGGTCGGGTCACCCGTTTCTGGGTCGGCGGCCACAACGTAGTACGGCGGCTGGTTGAGCTCCTGGCGGCCTTCCGGCGCGGTCGGATCGTTCGGGACGGACCAGAAGGCGTCGTTGTTGAAGAACACGCCCGGGTCAGACACGTGGTAGCGGGCCAGCAGCTCGCGCTGGACCTTGAACAGGTCTTCCGGGTAGCGCAGGTGGTCGCGCAGCGAATCGGAAATCTCCGAAGCGGGCTTCACCGTGTCCGGAAAAGCACCCATCCACGCCTTGAGGACGGGGTCCTCTTCGTCGAAGGCGTAGAGGTCGACCGAACCGTCGTAGGCGTCGACTGTCGCCTTGACGGAGTTGCGGATGTAACCGACCTCGTTGTTGACCAATCGCTGGTTGGTGCCCTCCGGGTTGAGCGCGTCCTGCGTGGTGTTCTGCAGGGATTCACGGGTGGAGTACGGCAGGGCAGACAGCGTGGTGTAGCCGTCGACGATCCACTTGATGCGACCGTCGATAACAGCGGGGTACGTGGTGCTGTCGGTGGTCAGCCACGGTGCGACCTTCTCCACGCGCTGGCGCGGGTCACGGTCGTACAAGATCTTGGACTCGCTGCCGACACGGTCCGACAGGATGAGGTTGAGTTCCTGGTACTTCACCGCGTACGCGAGGCGGTCGACCCAGTTGCCGATGCTCACGCCGCCTTCACCGTCATAGGTGAACGAGGAAGAGTCGGTGTCGTACTCGAGCGGGCCCTGGCCGACATCGCCGACGATGGCGTAGTCGAGGCCATCTTCAGCGGACGCAATGACTGGGCCGTAGTAGACGCGCGGCTGGTCCACACGGATACCCAGCTCTTCGGCGTCTTCCTTTTCTTCCGCGTTGGCGTTGGCTTGCAGGTCCGACACCGTGAACACCGGCAGGCCACCGCGGGTGGAGCCGGCGTCCTGGGCAGCTTCGTCGACAATGTTGGCCTGTGCAGCCACAAAGCCGTTTCCGTGCGTGTACACCGTGTGGCGGTTGAGCCAGTCTTGCTGGTTCTCACGCAGAGCATTCGGGTCCAGCTCGCGAGCCGCGACGACATAGTCGCGCAGCTCCCCGTCGACTGTGTAGCGGTCCATGGCCAGCTGGTCGGGGAAGCCGTAGAAGTTGCGCAGCTGCTGATTCTGCGTGAACGTCGGCGACAGGATCTCCGGGTCGAGCAGACGGATGTTGGAGATAGTCGCGGAGTCGCGGCCCACTTCCCCGTCGTTCGTGCTTTCGGAACCCCAGTTGCTTTCGTAGGTCACTGTGGCGTCGGTAAGCCCGTACGCCTCACGCGTGGCTTCAATGTTGCGCTGAATGTACTCGGACTCGCGCGCCTGGCGGTTGGGTTTGACGGAGAACTGCTCAACCATCGCGGGCCATGCCTGGCCGATAATGAGCGAGGAGAACAGCATCAGCACAGTCGCCAGCACGGGGATGCGGAAATCGCGGAAGATGATCGACACAAAGAATGCCGCCGCTACCAGCACCGCGATGACTACCAGGATGATGCGCGCCGGCAGCTGAGCGTTGATATCGGTGTAGGAGGCACCGGTGAAGATGTCATTGCTGTCGTAGAGCAGCGTGTAGCGCTCCAGCCAGTAGTCGAGCGCCTTGACCAGCATCCACAGACCGGCAGTGACCGCGAGCTGGACGCGCGCAGGCTTGGAAATGTGGCCCCGTGTTCCGCTGACTTGGTTGGCCACCCGGATGCTGCCCAGCAGGTAGTGGGTCACCAAAGCGACAAGGAAAGCAACGATCAGCAGCATCGACAGCACACTGACCAGCGTGGACAGCGCCGGCAGGGCGAAGGCGTAGAAGCCTAAGTCACGGCCGAATTGCGGGTCCTGGGAGCCGAAAGAGGAGGAGTTGATCCACAGCAGGAATGTCCGCCAGGAGCCCTGCCCGATCATGCCGCTGATGAGCCCCACCACGATGGGCAGCCACACCAGCATGGAGCGCACGCTGGACTGGATGGAGGACTGGTATGCCGCCATCGGCGAATTCGGGTCGGCGAAGACGGAAACCCGTTCGCGGGTGCGCCACGCGATGAAGGCGGCGGCCCACGTGATCGCGCCGCCGAGCAGACCGAAGATCACGAACAGCGCCACACGGGCGAGGATGACGTTGGTGAACACCCCGCGGTACCCCACCTCACCGAACCAGCGGAACTCTGTGTAGAGGCCCACAAGTAGGGGGACGAGGAACAGAATCAGCGCAATGATTCCGAAGGTCACCAGTAGTTTATTCGTGGATTTCCCCGACTCCGGGCGGGGGCGGTTCAGGCGCGTGGCCAAATCCAGCTCCTTATAACGGCTTAGAACGATGAACTATTAAGCTTTAACACTAAAGTGCCTAACGCCTAAAAGACCAGAAGGGTTCCCCCAGTTGCGCCAGCAAGCTCTCAACAAGGCCATGATGGAGGCCGTCGAGTTCGTCCACGCGGAAGGCTGGGACGCGCCGCCCACGCTGTTCGCCCTGGTACCGACGGAGTTGGTCGTGGACCAGCTCGCCGCACTCGACGAGGAGGCAGATTCCCCGTTGACCTTGGTGGTTCAGGAGCTCCCGGAGCACATCCTGCCTGGTTCGGACGAGTTGGGCGATTACATTGCGCGCCTGGCATGGCCGGAAGAGGTCGAGGGCATCATCCTGGCGCAGGAGATCGTCTTCGTGGACACCAGCGGCACTGCCGATGCGTCCCCGGCCCGGTTGTTCTCCGGCGTGCTGCGGGACGAAGACATTGAGCAGACCTTGCTGCAGATCCGCCCGACCGAAGAGGAGCTGGAAGCGGCTGGCCCGTTCGCAGAAGACGATATCCAACTGCGCGGCGGACCCAACGTCGCACCCGCAGTCATCGGCGCATTGCGGTATAGCTTGGAGAACGATCCGCAGGAAGACGATCTACACTAAGGGGGTCTACTTTAAAGGAGTTACCCCCGTGCCGTCTTCGTCCCTGCCCCGCCATCGCCGTGCGCCTGTCGCGCTCGCGGCGATGAGCTTGGTTGTCACGCTCGCCGCCTGCTCTGACAAAGAGAGCAAAGAGCCTTTGCCGACACCTGCGCCGGAATCCACCTCCGCTGAGACTGTGGCCGACGAATCCACGGCTGAGGAATCCACGGCGGAAACCAGCAAGCAGAACGGGTGGCGCCGCCGCAGCGACGATCCAGAACTCGTGGCTCAAGTCGCGGAGCAATTCGCGGCGCTTGCGCCCGCAGAGCTTTTCGACGCACTAGATACCTGCTCGGAAACCAGCCTGAAAGGCTCCATCGAATGCACCGGCGCTGATGTGGGAAAGATCCAGTTCTTCGAGTCCGAGTCCATGGCCGCAGACACAAAGGATCTGCTGACTGGGCTGAGGAGCTCCCGCATCGTTGAAGAGTCCGAGGACGGCAACAAGATCGTCGGCTGGTCGATGCTGGGCCGGACCGCCGTCCTCACCGTGGTGGACTCCGACAAGGGCCAGCTGCTGCAGCAGATGGTCGACAGCGGAGATGTTGACCCTGAGCAGCGCATTTACGAGCTGGGGCTAGCTGAAGACGACGGCAGCGGAGTGAAGACCCCTGCGCTCGCCACGGATGAAGAAGAGCAGGAAGGCGAGCAAGAAGAGCAAGACGCGAAGCAGCTCACCAACGAGCAGTAGCGCGCTAGTCCGCCGCGCAGGTTTTGACGGGGGATCCTTCGGAGAAGGCGGACATGGCGGCTACTGCGTCGTCAAGCGTGGCGACGCTCGCGACAACCATATCCCCCGCATCGACCTTGCTTGCTTCCTTGCAGTTGTTCTCGGGCGCGAGGAAGAGTTCTGCGCCGCCGTCGCGTGCGCCTTCGATCTTGTGCGTGATGCCGCCGATCGGACCGACGGAGCCATCTTCGGAGATGGTGCCGGTGCCCGCGACGTGCTTGCCGCCGTTGAGTTCGCCGGGCGAGAGCTTATCGATGACCGCGAGCGAGAAGATCATTCCTGCGCTCGGGCCTCCCACGTCGTTGAAGTTGTAGTTCACCGCAACATCGCCAGTGGGCTCCGAAGACATGGTCACACCCAGCAGCGGGACGGACTCATCCTGGGGGTTGGTGCCGAGGGTGATGGTGGCCTCCCCCGGCTCACCGTCGCGCTCGTAAGAAATAGTGAGCTCGTCTCCGGGATTCTTTGACCGGACGAGGTCCTGGACCTCCTGCGGGGCGGAAACATCGGTGCCATCGACAGCTGTGATGATGTCTTCGGGCTTGAGTGCGTCGGCCGCAGCGCCGTCTTCGAGGACGTCGTGAATGAGGACGCGGGTCGGCTCCCCCAGGTAGCGCATTGCCGCGACCGTGGCGGCAGCTTCGGAGGCGACGAACGTGGCCTCATTGTGCTTGCGCATCTCCTCGTCCGACATATTTGCCGGCATGATCTGGTTGATCGGTACGAGCGTGTCATCGGAGATCAGCCAGCGGCTCAGCGCTTGCCCCACGGTCATGTTGGTGCGCACAGACACTGTCGTCATGTCCAGGCTGCCTGCGGTCGGATCGACATCCGCCCCCTCAATTTCGATGACGGGGGTGCCATCGACTTCTTCCAGGGTGTTGAACGTCGGCCCCGGCCCCTGCGCCGCGAACGGCACTGTGAACCGGATATCGGTCCCCGGAATGCCCCCGGCCACGAACAACGCAGCCGCCACCGCAAGGGGAATACCGCCCCACACCACCGCAGCACGGCGGCGTTTCACGGAGGGAGCGGGTTGGTCCGCAGTAGCAGGCAAAGTCACGGCAGTAAAGCCTACAACAGCCTGTTCAAAAGACCGTGTTCGCTTAGAGCGTTGCCTGTTCAGCCCGTTTTTCATTGTAGGGCGTGTTTCACCGCCGGTAGGCTGGCCACCATGGTTAATGGATTCGGGTTCTCTTTCCCTAACGACGACCGCGATGATCGCGACGACCGGGACGGCCAGGACGGAAACGGCCGCAACGACGGCAACGGCCGCGACGATCAGGGCCGCCAGGACAACCCGTTCGGCCAGTTCGGGTTCGGCATTGGCGGCACCCAAGGCTTTAGCGGCGGCTTCGGCAACCTCGGCGAGGTCCTGGGCCAGTTCAGCGAGATGCTCTCCGGCTTGGGCGAGCAGGCCAATAAGGCCGGCCAAGAGCGCCCCAAGCAGGACGCGGTCAACTACGACGTGGCGCTGCGCGCTGCCCGCCAGGTGGTCAAGAACCCGCGTGGTGCGACTGCAGGCGACACGAATGCCGTTACAGAGTCGACGAGGCTTGCGAACCTGTGGATTGATGACGCAACGGCGCTCCCCGATTCCGGCTCCCGCCCCGAGGCATGGAGCGCGGACGACTGGCTGACCAACACCCTGCCCACGTGGAAGCGCATGGTCAGCCCCGTCGCAGAGCACATGGGCCGCGCCCAGCTCGACGCGATGCCGGAGGAGGCACGCGAGATCTTCGGCCCCATCACGCAGATGCTCGGCCACTTCAACTCGATGAACTTCGGCGCGAAGCTCGGCCAGGCACTCGGTGACTTAGCCAACCAGGCGCTGACCGGCAATGACTTCGGCCTTCCGGTCGCGCCGAAGGGTGTCATCGGCATTGTGCCGAAGAACATTGAGCCGATTTCGGAACAGCTGTCTGTGCCGGGGCAAGAGGTGCTCGTCTACATCTCGGCGCGCGAGGCCGCTCGCCAGCGCCTGTTCACCCACGTGCCGTGGCTCGTCGAGCGCATCGTGTCGTCGGTTGAGGAATACTCCGTCGGCCTGGAGCTGGACACCTCCCACATTGAGGAGAAGATCCGGGACCTGAACCTCGAGTCGGGCGACCCAGCGAAGATCCAGGAGGCGATGCAGGAGATGCAGGGCGCGGACATGTCCCCGCGCGTCACCTCGCGCAACGCTGCCGCAGCAGACCGGTTGGAAACGCTGCTCGCGCTCGTCGAAGGCTGGGTCGAGGTTGTCGTCGAGGACGCCCTCGGCTCCCGCATCCCGTCCACTGCGGCGATGACGGAGTCGTGGGCACGCCGCCGCGCGACCGGCGGGTCCGCTGAGAACGCCTTTGCCAACGTCGTCGGCATTGAGCTGGGCGCTCCGAAGACGAACGAAGCCGCCGACCTGTGGCGCCGCGCTACCACTGCCGTTGGTGCGGAGCGACGCGACAAGGTGTGGGACCACCCGGACCTGTTGCCGACGGGAGAGCACTTGGAGAATCCGGCTGCCTTCATCGACACGCTTCTCGACGATGCTCCGGACGACCAGTTCGACGAAGAGATCGCCAAACTCGAGGAGATGCTCGCTGAGGAGCCGGGCCCGAGCGAGGACGACCGCGGTACTGACGGCAGCTCCGGCACCGAGGACGACAAGAACGACTAGTTCTGCCCGAACCTCTGGAACGCCTCTAAATAGCCCTTCGCGCGTTCAGCGCGGGGGGCTTTGTCGGCGTGCTCCCAGAACTCAGGGCCGTGGCCGGGGATGAAGGTGTGCACGAGCTCGTGGACGAGCACAGCGTCGACCACCCAGTCGGGCACGTCCCGTAGCCGGTCAGAAATGCGAATGTCACCGGTCGCCGTGCTGCAGGACCCCCACTGTGTCGACTGGTTGGACGTCCACCGCACGGATCCGATGCGCGCTTGCCCGTCGAGGACGGAGTCGTTGAGGGACTGTGCGCGAGCGAGCAGGTCCTCGTCGGACAGCGTGCTGGTGGTGAGTTTGCGCTCCATCTTCGCCAGGATGCCGTCGACAGCGTCGCGTTCCTGCGCGGCGGTGAAACGTGCCGGAATGCGAACTTCAATGCGGTCGCCTTTGAACCGCGCCTGTACCGTGCGGGTTCTTCGCGCAGAGCGGATCACGTCCACGTTGTCGCGGTCGAGCATGCGCAGTGTCCTCCCGTGTGCTGCAATGGCTCCTATGGGGGACTCAACATTAGTTCGTTTGGCGCCCGGTGTGAATGTGCTGGTCCGTGGGGAGGGATCGGTGCAGTTCGGGCTGGATGCGTCGAGAAGCGCGGTGCTGGACACGGCGCACCCGCGCCAGCTCAAGGACATCCTGGATGCCACGGTCGAGCCTATGGCCGTGCGCGATGTTCTCAACACCCTGCGTGGCATTCCCGAGATTGATGAGCCGGAGGCGCGGGCGCTGGTCAACGATTTGCTGAACTACCGCATCCTCGTCGACGCCAGCGAACGCACCGTCGTGGTGCTCGGCACTTCAGCTTTGGCGGACGAGGTGGTGCGGTTGCTGCGCACCGGCGGGATCACAGTGCGCACACCGCTTATCGACGAACCCCTCCACCCCTTCTTTTCCCTCCTCTCCCCTGATACACCCGTCGTGGTTGTTGACCAGGTGCCCCAGCTGGTGCGGCTGCGCGAGGCGCTGGCCGATCACACCGGGTGGATCATCCCGGTATTCACGTTGGATTCGCGGGTGGTGGTCGGCCCGGCAAGCCTCGACGGGGACGGTCCGTGCCTTGAGTGTGTGCTCATGCACGCCCAGGAGCGCGACCCGCACACGCATGTCACCGCTACGGCACTGTCGCAGGCCTCGAGCACGAATGCCCCGGATCCTGCGGTGGTCGCCGCTGGCGCAGCTGCCGCCGCGGTGATCGTGCGCCGGTGCGCGGAGGTGCCAGAACCTCCCGGTGTGCTCGTTCCGGAAGCGGAGCCCGGAATCGCGCTGATCATCGACCCCTTCGGGCCGCAGTGGGTGGCTGAGCACCCCCTGGGCACGCACAAGAGCTGCCCTGCCTGCTTGTGAGGGGGCACGGAAGGGGTCAGCGGAAGTCTTCCAAGACGGCCAGCACGTCCTCGCCGTACTGTTCCAGCTTGGACGGGCCGATGCCGGAGATGTCCAGTAGTTCTGCGAGGCTTGCCGGCATCGCCTCGACGACAGACAGAAGTGTCGCATCAGTGAAGACCATGTACGGCGGGTGCTGCTTCTCGCGGGCGGTGTCCAAGCGCCACTGCTTCAAGGCTGTGAATGCGGCCTCGTTGTAGGTCGGCTCGCACTCCTCGTGCCGGCCGAGGGTCTTCTCAGCGGGCGTGGTGATGGGGTTGCCGCACACCCGGCATCTCTTCGGACGCTTGAGGCGGTCAGGGGTGGTCTCGACGTCGAGCTGCGGGGCAATACCGTCGAGGAACCGGGACCTGTCGCGGCTTTTCCGACCACCCTCCTGGCGGGCAAACGACCACGACAAGTGCAGGTGTTCGCGGGCGCGGGTGATGCCCACGTAGAACAGGCGCCGCTCCTCCTCAATCTGCTCGTCGCCAGCCTTGATCGCATGCGAGATGGGCAGCGTCTTCTCCACCAGGCCAACAAGGAAGACCGCATCCCACTCAAGGCCTTTGGCGGCGTGCAGGCTGGCCAACGTCACACCGTCGACAGCCGGGGGCTGCTTCGACTCCGCGCGCTGGCGCAGCGACTGCAACACTCCGGGCAGCGAGTCTGCTTCCCCAGTGTTCACGATGTCGGCGATGAGCTCCACCAACGCGTTGAGCGTCTGCCACCGTTCACGCTGCTGCGCACCCTCGGGTTCCGTGGCACTCAGACCCAGCGGGGCGAAAGCGGCGCGGGCGACAGTCACCGGGTCGTCCGGCAGGTCGTTGCGGCGGGTGGCCTGCACCAGCACGCCGATCGCCTCGCGGATCTCTGGGCGGTTGAAAAAGCCTTCGCCGCCGCGGACTTGGTAGACGATGCCAGCGTCAGACAACGCCTGCTCGAACACCGCCGACTGCGCGTTGAGGCGGTAGAGGATGGCGATTTCACGGGGTGGGACGCCGCCGTCGATAAGCGTGCGGATCTGTGCCGCGACTTCGCGCGCCTCCGTCGGCTCATCAGCATAGGACGCGAACGTCGGCTCCGGGCCTGGTGCGCGCATGCCCTGCAGCTCAAGGCGGGTGCCAGCAGCGCGGCCGGACGCTTTGGAGATCACGGTGTTCGCCAGATCCGTCACCTCCGGGGTGGAGCGGTAGTCGCGCTGCAGCTTGACCACGGTCGCGTGCCCGTACGTCCGCGAAAAGTTCAGCAGATAGTCCGGGGAAGCGCCGGTGAAGGAGTAAATGGTCTGGTTGGCATCGCCAACGACGGTCAGGTCATCGCGCTGGCCCAACCACGCTTCGAGCACGCGCTGCTGGAGCGGGGTGACGTCCTGGTACTCGTCGACGACGAAGGTTTGGTACTGGGTGCGGAACTCCTCAGCCACCGCTGGCGCGTTCTCCAGGGCACCGGCGACGTGGAGCAGAAGGTCATCGAAGTCGAGGGCCATGCCGTCGGGGCTCGTCTTGGATTGCTCGTACCGCTTGTACACGGCGGCGACCTTCTCCGCGTCCGTCGGCGGCTCACGGCGAGAGTTAGCGATGGTCTCGGCGTAGCTTTCCGGGGTGACTAGAGACGCTTTGGCCCACTCGATCTCGCTGAGCAGGTCACGCACCATATCCTTGTGGGACTCGAGCCCCACAGAGCGCGCTGCGCGACCGACCAGCGGGAATTTGTTGTCAATGAGGTGCCACGGCATGTCGCCTGCTACCTGCGGCCAGAAGTAACGCAGCTGGCGCAACGCTGCAGCGTGGAACGTGCGGGCCTGCACACCGCCGATACCCATGTCGCGCAGACGATCGCGCATCTCCCCTGCCGCGCGCGAAGTGAACGTCACCGCGAGCACGCGCTGCGGGGCGACAAACCCCTGATCAATGAGGTGCGCGATGCGGTAGGTAATGGTGCGCGTCTTACCGGTGCCGGCGCCGGCGAGGATGCATACCGGCCCGCGCGGAGCGGTGGCGGCGACGAGCTGATCGGGGTCGAGCTGAGTTTCGAGCTGGCTCAGGTCGATCATCGGCTAGCGGTCCTCTTCCTCTGCGCGGGCGGCTTCGCTCAGGTCGTCCGGAGTCTCGTCGGTGTAGCGGATGTACAGCAGGCGGTCGCCCGGCTCGACGGTCTCCGCTTCCGGCGAATCGAGGCGGTAGAGCTCGCCGGAGCGGACCACGCCCAGCACAATATCGGCGAGGTGCCGGGGGTTGGCGCCGACTTCGTCATCAATAATCGCGCGCTCAGCCACGGCGAAACCGGCATCGGGGCTGAGCAGGTCCTCGATCATCTCCACCACCGTCGGTGTCGACGTAGCGATGCCGAGCAGACGGCCCGCGGTTTCCGAGGAGATGACCACCGAGTCCGCCCCGGACTGCTCGAGCAGGTGCTGGTTCTCGCCTTCGCGTACCGACGCGACGATGTTGACCCCCTGGTTGATCTCACGCACCGACAATGTCACCAAAACAGCGGTGTCGTCACTGGACGGTGCGACCACGACAGAGCGGGCGCGGCTCACTCCGGCGATTTTGAGCACATCGGACTTCGTGGCGTTGCCGTGGACGGCAATGAGGCCACGGTTTTCGGCGTGGGACAAGGCCTCCTGATTGTCGTCGATGACGACAATGTCGGAGGGTGGCATGCCTTCTGCGATCAACGCCTCGACCGCGGAGCGGCCCTTCGTTCCATAGCCGACGACGATGGTGTGGTTGCGCACGGTTTTCCTCCAGCGCTGCAGTTGCAGGGTCTTACGCGAGTCTTCGGTCAGGACGGACAAGGTGGTACCGACGAGCAGCATCAGGAACGCCACACGCATCGGGGTGACCACCAAGATATTCACTAGGCGCGCCGTCTGCGTCACCGGGGTGATGTCGCCGTAACCTGTGGTGGATAGCGACACCGCCGAGTAATACACCGCGTCAATGAAGGTGAGGTGCTCCGAATAACCGTCCTTGTCCAGCCACACAAGCACAGCGACGATGACAACAAGCAAGATGGCGTACAGGAACCGCCGGCTGATCAGTGCCCACGGCGTTGCCTTGTCCGCCTGCGGCAGACGGATGACATTTAGTAGAGCGTGGTCTGGCAACGCCGTCAACTCGTCGCTGCGGTTATCGCGGAAACGGATCGGCGGACGAAACGATGGTGCCATGGGTCACCTCCTTAATGCTGCATGTCTATATCGGACTCTAGACCTGTCGCCGCGGCGGTTTGCAGCAGCTCCTCCAGCTCGCCGCGTTCTGGCAGGTCGTGCGGGGCGAAGTCTTCCCCGGTGCGGACGTAGAAGAACACTGCGTTGACTGGCAGCCCGTCGCCGGCGATGCGTTTCCACGCCTCCCGGTAGACGGCCAGCTGCAGTTTCGCGGCCCGCATCTCCGTCGCCTGGGGTTTGGCGCCGGTCTTCCAGTCGACGATGGTCCAGCTGCCGTGCGGCGCCTCTGGTGTGGGCGCGTCACGGTACACAGCGTCAATGCGGCCGCGCACGCTCGCCGAGCCCAAGTCGATCTCAAAGGGGTGCTCGATGTGCGCCGGAGCGCGCTGCGCCCAGTGGCTGGCCTCAAAGGACGCCTTGAGGCGTGCCAGTGTGGTCGCGTCGACGTCGGGTTCGGTGTTGCCGGGCAGCTCGTCGTCGTCGAGAAGCGGGCGCGCACCGAAGAACCCCTCGATCCATTCGTGGAACGCTGTTCCGCGCTTGGCATAAGAGTTCGGTTTGAACGGCACCGGGCGGCGCGCGCGGCGGGCGAACTGCTCCGGGTTGGCGCGCAGCGCGACGATGTCGGAGGCGGTGAGCATTGCGGGCATGATGACCGGCACCGACGGGCTCATGGTGGCCTCATGCTCCTCGATCAGCGCTGTCACATCGCGCTCCCACAGCCCGTAGAGCTCACCGGCGGTGAGCTGCGGCAGGTCCTTAAGGGCCGCGTTGACGCGCTCAGCGGCATCCACTGCGGCAGGCTCGGCGCTGTAGTGCGGCCAGAAGCCTTCGCGTTCGCGAGTGTCCGTCAGCTCATCCGTCACCGTCCCGTCCCACCAGGACAACACCTCCGCCATATCCCGGAAAGGCAGGAAGTGGGAGTAGGGCTCCACCGGCTTCTTCCGCGTCGGAGAGATCCCAGACGCCGTGACCAAAAGACGCCGCTCCGCCCGGGTCACCGCGACATAGAACAGGCGCGCTGACTCTTCGGCAAGCTCGGCGGTCTTGTCCTTTTTGTACTGGTTGGTGAGCTTCTGGAAGTCGCTGCGGGTGTCGGCTTCGTCGAGCGCCGTGTACGTGTCGTCCGGGATCGTCGCCACATACCCAAGGAAAGTCTCCGCCGTTCCGCCGTACGTTGCGGCGTCAGCGTGGGCGACAGCGACGGTGCGCCATTCCAAGCCTTTCGCCTTGTGCGCGGTGAGAATCTGCACTCGGTCGCCGGTGTTGGCAACAGTTCCGGGCGCCAGGCCGTCCTCATGCTCGGTGGCTAGCTCCAGGTAGTTCAGGAAGCCTTCCAGATCCGCACCCGGATAGGACGCGACCGTTTCAGCGAATTTGTCCAGATGCACAGTGCCGGTGTCGGAGGGGCGGGAGAGCACCTCGGTGCGGATGCCGAAGATGGAGACGATGTCGTCGAACAGGTCCGGCAGGCGCTTCCCCAAGCTGCGCTTGCGCAGGGCGCGCAGCTGTGAGGACAGCACCTGCAGGCGGGCCAGACCTTCCTCCGTGTAGCGCTCCGGCTCACCGAGGTCTGCCACCGCGTCGGCTAGACCAACGGAGCGCTCGTTCTCCCCGACGGCGTTCTCGGCCTCGCGGATCAAGTCGGTGAGCTGGGCTTGCAACCGTTCCCGCGGATCTGCATCAGGCCCCAGCCCCGCTACGGCGCTGTCTTCTTGGTCGTGCGCCCGGCCGCCGGCCAGGTTCACTGCTCGCCGAGACAAGGCCGTGATGTCTTTCAGCCCCAATCCGCATGCGGGACCAGCCAGGATGCGCAGAGCAGCGGCAGAATCTTGCGGGTGAACGAGCATTTTCGCGACAGCCACCGCATCGGCGACCTCCGGCACGGTCAGTAGACCTGCCAGACCGACAATCTCATATGGAATGCCGCGCTCCTCCAGAGCTTCAGCGATCAGCGCGGACTGCTTGTTCTTGCGCACCAGCACAGCCGAGGAGACATCACCGTGCTCAGCGAGCTGCTCGTGGAAGTCCGCGGCCAGCATGTCAGCGACGGCGGCGATTTCCTCGTCCACAGGCCCGTAGAAGCCTACCTCTACAGTGCCAGGCTCAGACGCCGGATTCGGATTGAGCGGTTCGACGGCGCGCTGCGGCCCCGGGGCGCCGAGCACGGCCGACGACACTGAGTTGGCCAGTGCCAGCACTTCCGGTGGGTTGCGCCATGAGGTGGTGAGCTGGGCTTTCGGGGCGGAGGCACCGTCGGCAAGCGGAAAGTCGTCGACGAACGCCTGCAGATTAGCGGCAGTGGCTCCGCGCCAGCCGTAAATCGCCTGCATCGGGTCACCGACGGCGGTGACGGTCAGCGGGTACGGGTGCCGCGCGAGGTCGTCGCGGTTTTCGCCGAACAAGCTGCGCAGAAGCACGCGCTGGGCGTGGGAGGTGTCCTGGTATTCATCCAACATGACCACCCGGAAGCGGCCGCGTTGGCTCTCCCCGACCGACGGGTGGTTACTGGCCAGTTGCGCCGCGACGGACATTTGCTCGTTGAACGTGACCACTCCGCGTTCGCGCAGCTCGCGGCTGAGCTCCTCCGCGAGGTCGGTGTAGGCGGCGCGAAGACGCTGCTTGTCTATCCAGCCGCGGACTTCCTTGGCGTACTGCTCTTTCGCTCTGCCGCGGGGAAGGGCTGCGACGTTATCAATGAACGCCTCCGCTTCCTCCCGCACCCGCGACGGCGGCATGAGGTCGTTGCCCATGTTGGCCACGAGCCGCAGGAGCGTGTCCACGACGGTGCTCACACCGGGGTTCGCGTCGACACCGTCGAGCAAAGCGCCACCATGATTGCTCACCACGTCCCAGGCGATGGAATGCAGCTCGGCATCGGTGATAAGCCGCGCGTCAGGCTCCACGGGGACGAGCAGGCCGTATTCGCGGATGAGGTCGCCGGCAAACGCGTCATAGGTGGACACGGTCGGCGCGATGACTTCAAGCGTCTCCGCGAGCCCGCCGCTGGGGTCCAAGTGGCGCACCAGCTGCTCATTCGCGGCGAGCTTCTCCAACCGGGTACGAATGCGCCTACCCAGCTCTTGCGCGGCCTTTCGCGTGAACGTCAGGCCGAGCACTTCCTCCGGCCGGACGTAGCCGTTGGCCACCAGCCACACAACGCGGGCCGCCATCGTTTCGGTCTTGCCTGCGCCCGCGCCAGCGACAACGAGGAGCGGGCCGGGGTCTGCCCCGATGACCGCCGCCTGCTGATCGGTCGGCGGGAACTTCTCCTTCAGATACCGCGACAGTGTCACGGGTTGCATGTCAGCCACGGGTGGTCACCTCCCCTTCCGGTTGCACCGGACAGATTGCTTTGACATGGCAAAAGTCGCAGTGCTTGCCTGTCACAGCGCGCAGCCGCGGCCCCGTCATCTCCGCAGGCAGCGTGGCAATGCGCGCCGCGAACTCCTCGAGTTGCTCCGCGTCCTTTGGGGCTTGGTGGGCAGCGGTCACCTTCACCTGGTCGCTGCCAGGGTAAATCAGCGTTCCCCCGCCGACGTCGAGGGAGTCGGTCTCACCCGCCGTCGCCACCGAGGCGTCTGTGCCCTCCCTCAGAGCCCCGCGCGACAGTGCGAGCTGGTAGGCGAACAGCTGCGGGTTTTCTTCCGCCTCTGCGGCAGACGGATGATTCTTGCCGGTCTTCAAGTCGACGATGTGGACCGCTCCGCTTTCCTCGCGCTCCAGCCGATCGATCCGACCGCCGATGCGCAGCCCCGGTGCGACCTCCACGTCGACCGGAACTTCTGTGTCCACAAGCTCGAACGTGCCGCGCGTCTCCTCGACCCATTGCGCCGCGCGACCGAGCAGACGCGTGAACTCCCCCAGATCGCTGACCTCTTTCCAGGACGGAACGGTGAACAGTGCGCGGTATGCCTCCAGCGTGTCCGCTTGGGCGAGTTCCACATCGGCCCCGTTTCCGACAGCCTCGAAGAAGTAGTGCGCGAGCGTTCCGCGTGTCATTGCGTCGCTCGACGCAGGCGCGACATCGCGCTCCAGCACGTTGCGCATGGGGCATTCCAGTAGTCCTTCAATGCGCGAGGGCGACAGGCGTCCAGGCGGTTCCACGCCTTCGCTTATCGACGCCTCCCTGATCCCCCACCACTGACCCGGATCCGCCCCAGGCACACCGGCCTCGGCGAGGCGGGCGAGCTGGCGGGCAGCCTGTAGTTTGACGTCCTCGCTGGAGGACTCGTCGGTGATGGCGCGGCGCAGTTCAGCGACAATGTCTTCGACTACGAGCACCCGGACCGGTGCCACATCGACGTGCACTTCTTCTCTGCCGGTGGTACTAGTGTCCACCCCGTCGAACAGGGTCTGCTGCTCAGCAGCTCCGGACGCGGCAGTGCCGGTGCTGACATGCTCCGGAATGGTGCCACGCGCGTCGGCGAACTGCTGTAGGAAGCGCGAGGGCTCGATGACCTCATCCCCGTCCGGAGCGTCCACAGCGGTGACGATCACCTGCTCCGTTGCACGGGTGACAGCGACGTGGAAGAGGCGGCGTTCCTCCTTGAGGCGGTCCACGGTGTGAGAGACCGGTGTCGCTGGATCAATGCCTTGATCGATAAGGTCGATGAGGTCTTCCTGGCGCATGAGCGTGCCGGTCTCGCTCAGTGTGGGCCAGGACAGCTCTTGCACTTCGCTGACGATGACGCGGGCGAACTCACGCCCCGCCACGCCGTGGGCCGTGAGCAACGGCACCGCGTCCGGAACGGCGGTGCGCCGGTCGCGCACACCGGTGGGCAACTCCTGCTCCTCAATGTGCGCGATGAAAGCCTCAATGGTGGCAGTCGGGCGACGCTCAGTGAAGTCACCCGCTGCGTCGAACAGCGCCATCATCGCGTCAAGGTCACGGTCTGCCTGGGATCCAGCCGCCCCGCCGCGCAGCGCAATGGCCATGAGGGATTCTGCCAGACCAGTCTGCGCCCAGACGGCCCAGAGCACCTCTTCGACGCTGCCGCCGTCATCAAGCGAAGTGCGCCCAGCTTCCAGAACCCCGCGGATGCGGTCCAGGATGTCCAGCTCGCGCTGGGTGAGTATGGCTCCGAAATCGGGCAACTCTCCGCGCAACGCCAGCAGTTCGCTCAGCGTGTCCTCCGCGCGGACCTCTGGCCGCCAGCGGCGCAGGCCGCGCAGCAGACGACGCAACGTGACCGGATCTGCACCACCGACCGGTCCGAGCAGGAGCTCACGCCAGTGCGTGGCATCCAGACCGTTCAGAGCGCGCAGACCCAGCAGCATCGCAGCGACAATGCGTTGCTCCCCCAATACGAGGTCCGTCGGGTTGATCGCCACTGGCACCCCTGCTTGGAGGAGCGTGCGACGCAGCGGTTCGATCATCCCTACCGAGCGCACGACGACTGCCATGTCCCGCCACGGCACCCCCTCTTCCAGATGGGCGCGGCGCAAGGTGTCGGCTACGAACGCGTTGTTCATCGCGCCATCCGGAGCGATGACAGCACGTGCAGTAGGAGTGCGCCGGGAAACACCGAGGTCGATGGTGGGCGCGGCCAGATTCTTGAAGAACAACGGGGAGGCGCCGCGGAACCGGAATACGGCCTGCTCCTCGTCACCCCCCACCACGGCAAGATCCGCCTCCGCGATGAGTTGGTTCACAAGGATGCCGGAGGCGGGGTCGAGGTGCTGAGCATCGTCGATAAGCACTGTGCCCCACGTGCGCGGCAGCGGGCGCCGCACGACTTCGGCCACGAGCTCAGAGGCGGAATAGCTGCGTGCGCCGTAGAGCGCCATGACATCCTGGTATTCGGCCAGGAAATCCCCCGCGGCTGACCAGACCGGAATGCCGTGAGTGCGGCCCATGTCCCGCAGCTGACCGGGAGTGAGGGTGCGTTCAACGGCGCGGAGCAGGAAATCGCGCAGCTGGCGGGCAAACCCGACCATGGGCAACGCAGGCCGCAGCTCCTCCGGCCACGAGCCAGTGCCGTCGGCGGCATTGCCCTGCAACAGTTCACGGATGGCGAAGTCCTGCTCAGCACCCGAAATCAACCGAATCGGGGTCGTCGCGGCGGCCGCCGGATCCTCGCTGGCGCGCAGCAACGCGAAGGCCAAGGAGTGGACGGAGCGGGCGATTGGCTCATCAGCGACGAACCCGGAAGAGGTGAGCTTCTCGGACAATTCCTCGCGCACGCGGGCAGCCGACTCCTTCGACGCTGTGGCGAAGACGATGCTGGAGGGGTCCTGTCCAGCTGCGATGCGGGCGGCGGCAACGTCGATGAGGAAGCTCGTCACACCGGCCCCCGCCGCTCCGGTGACCTTGTGCACACCGCGTTCGGGCAGATCAACCGGCCACGACCGCGTGCTGTCGCGGCGCTCCCGGTGGACCAGGTAGGCCTGCGGGTTCGGAGGGAGAGTCAGGTGCGGCGAACTCATGGATAACAGTCTCTCATCTCACCCCGGCACCGGGGCGGAACACGCCGCAAAGGATTGGAACACGTTTTCTAATCGGGTCCGGTGCAGGCCCCACCCGGCGAATAGCTAGAGCCAGACAGCTAGATTGTCCGAATTTTGGCCCAAGAAGGAGCCTTCTAGTCGTCTGGATCTAGCTAATCGCCATGGGGAGGGGGCCGCAGGCCTCGGCGAGCCCCAAGCGCAGACGGCTAGAGCGCCAACAAAGCCCGAACGCGCTCGATCCGCTCGGTCTGTGCCGCCGCCACGCGAGGGTTACCGGCCGCGAAGATCGCCCTGTACTCCAACGCGCGCTCGCACAGGAAGAACAGGTCCGGGATGTGGGACCAGCGGCTGAGGACGTGGTCGTCGACGGCGCCGGCCAACAGCCCGTCGATAAGCGTCAGGGCCGCGGTGTAACCGTGCGGGCGCGGCTCAGCGCTGGGCACAATGTCGCTGAGCGCGGGGGCGAGCGAGCCGGAGAAAAGGCAACAGGCGAGGAAATCCGCGTGGGTGAGCTGCCCGCCCTTGACGGCGGCGCCGGGCGCGGAAGACCAAGCGGCACGCTCGGCGCGGGCCCAAGCATCATCACGCTGGATGGCGGGGGCGGGGAAATAGGCGACAGCGTCGTCGAAACGCAAGGCTGCGGCGATCGCCTCGTCGATACGGGGGCCGGGCTGGCCCTCGATGAAGTCGGTGGCGCGGAAACCGGCCAGAGTGAAGCGGCCGTCGGTGGTTCGGACGGGCCGCGCGATCCGCAGACCCGGAACGGTGACCTTTTCCCGCAGTTTCGACGACCACGCGGCGTGCGCGGGCGCAGAAGAAATGACGATGCGCCCGTAGCGTACCCCGTTGCCCCACTCGTTGCCGAGCGGCTCCGGGCGTGCGTCATCGACTTGGAAAGACGTCAATACATGCCCCGGAATCGCCATATCAGCCGCCCTTCCTACAACGCAGCCGGGCGCGGATACGGCCACGGGTTCGCAAGGCAGGTGTCCGCGTTATCCGGGTAGACCTCGCTCGGCGCGACACGCAGCAGCTCAGCGTTGTTCAGGCTCAGAGTCTGCTGCATCATGATCGGCGCGAGCTCCCCGTTGGTCGGGCACGGCTCGTGGGCGGCATACCCCAGGGCGTGGCCGACCTCGTGGTTGATCACGTACTGGCGGTAGGAACCCAAGTCACCGTTGAAGGGCGCGGCGCCGCGGACCCAGCGGGACTCGTTGATGAGCACCCTGTCTCCGTGCTCCTCACTGAAGAGACGGCACGACGTTTCCAGGCCCAAGTCGTAACCGCACAGTTCGCGGGCTGTTCCCACCGATGCCAGTTGGATACGCAGATCCGGTTCATCACTGGCGCTGACGTGCTCGAAGCGCACACCCGGATCATTAGTCCACCCGCGCGGGTCGGACAAGGTGGTGTCCACCATCGTGGCAAAGCTGTCATCGCCACCGAAGCGGCTGGTGTCAATGCCGTCTTCAACCTCGGTGCTGAAGCGGATCACCTGCTCTTCGCCCTTGCCCACGTTCATCCCGGGCGCGCCGACGGGGCGGAACGTGCCCGTGCCATTCTCGGTGTAGGGGCCGCCTGGCGGCAACTCCGTGATGGCTACCTCCCCCTCGGGCATCGGGGCCACCGTTTTGCGGGTCTCCTGCTCCTGCTCCTCCACCTGTCCCGGAGCGCGGTCTGATGCACCGATGGTCTCCCCGGACGGGGTGTTGACAATGCTCCAGATGACCAGCGCCGTCACCACAATCAAGACGGGAATGGCATACGCGCGCCAACCGTAAGTGCGCGCGAAGCGTGCCAGAGCGCCGTCGCTGGCGGTGTCGGGGTGGTGGCTCATAGGGGTTAATCTATCCCGGGCTTAACCGGAGAAGCCAACAGCACGCGGGGTGGAGTTACCCAATTCCACATACAGGATGCGCTCGGTGCGCACGACGAACTTCATGCCGCGCTCGTCCTCCAGGGTCAGCGTCGGTGCGCCGGATTCGATGGCACGGGTAATCTGCCCCTGGATGTCCTCCTGGTTCTGCGGGGAGGTGATGGACAGTTCGCGGTGGCTGTCAGCCAAACCAATCTTGATTTCCATTGTGTCCTTAAACTTCGTTGTTACTTGCTCGTTGCTGCAATGGTCACATTGTAACGGTGGGCAGTTAAGATGTTCACGTGTCCGATCAGCAACCCACCTTCGCCGAGCTCGGTGTCGCCGCAGAGATTGTGGAGGCGCTCGGAGAGTCCGGCATTGAGCGCGTTTTCTCCATCCAGGAGTTGACGTTGCCGCTCGCGTTGGCGGGCCGCGATCTGATCGGTCAGGCCCGCACGGGCATGGGTAAGACGTTCGCCTTTGGGGTTCCCCTGTTGGACCGCGTGTTCGACGATGCGGCAATTGAGGAACTTGACGGCACCCCGCGCGCCCTGGTGATCACCCCCACGCGCGAGCTCGCGGTTCAGGTCAGCGAGGATCTCACGCTGGCAGCGTCGAAAACGCCCGTTCGCTTGACGACGATCTATGGTGGCCGCCCTTACGACGACCAACTGAACGCCCTGGAAGCCGGTGTCGATGTCGTGGTGGGCACGCCCGGCCGTCTGCTGGACCTGCATGAGCGCGGCGACCTGGTCTTGGACCGCGTGGCCATTCTCGTGCTCGATGAGGCCGACGAGATGCTCGACCTGGGCTTCCTGCCCGACATCCAGCGGCTGTGGGGAGCGTTGAGTCAGCCGCTGCAGACGATGCTGTTCTCCGCCACGATGCCAGCACCGATTCTGAAGCTGGCGCGGGAGATGATGAACAAGCCGGTGCACATCCGCGCCGAGTCTGCTGATTCCTCCCAGCTGCACGACACCACCAAGCAGGTCGTGTTCGTCTCCCACAAGATGGATAAGCCGGAGGTTGTCACCCGCGTGCTGCAGGCCGACGGCCGTGGCCGGACCATTATTTTCACCCGCACGAAGCGCACCGCCGCTGAGGTCGCCGAGGACGTGGCGCGGCGCGGTTTCGCCGTCGGCTCCGTGCACGGTGACCTGGGGCAATCTGCCCGCGAGCGGTCGCTGGAGGCGTTCCGCAAGGGGGATGTGGAAATCCTCGTGGCCACGGATGTCGCCGCCCGCGGAATCGATGTCGACGACGTCACTCACGTGATCAACTACCAAACTCCGGATGACCCGATGACCTATGTCCACCGCATTGGCCGCACCGGCCGCGCGGGCCGCACAGGCACGGCTGTGACCTTGGTCGGGTTCGATGAAACCGGGAAGTGGAAGATCATTTCCGACGAGCTGGGCCTGGACATGCCGGAGCCGCCGTCGTGGTTCTCCACGTCGCCCGAGCTTTTCGACGCGTTGAGCATCCCCGACGACGCAAAGTCCTCCGTCGGACCGGCCCGGGAGGTGCACGGCATCCCCAAGCGCTCCGGCGGTGAGGGGCAGAAGCAGCGGTCCCGCTCGCGTTCTGGCTCCGGTTCGCGCTCGCGTTCCGGGAGGCGCCGATGAGCTCCAACACTCCCCTGCGGCGCACCCGTGGAGACCTCATCGCCACGGCCGTGATCGCGGCCGTATGCGTTTTGCTCCTGCTCATTGCGTACTTCACGGCGCCGATCCGCCAGGACGAGCTCGCACCTGCCGCCGAAGAGTTCCCCGATGCCGGCATTTTGGCGAACGTGCCGAACGGCCTCACTGAGAGTCACGCCTTGCCGGATGCTTCCCCCTCGCCAAGGCCGCTCGTGGTCAATGGTCTCGTGATCACTTACGCAGACAACACGATCACCGCCACGAACCCGGCGGGTGAGACGGAGTGGACCTACAAGCGCGGACCTGAGCTGTGCGGCATGGCCAGCGCTTGGGGCAACGTCGTTGCTGTGTACCGCACCAAGATCGGCTGCGGCGATGTTGTGTCCATTAAGGCAGCGACCGGCCAGTACGTGGACACCCGTTCCGCTATCTCACCCGAGCACGTGGCTGTCATCGCGTCGAATGACCGCGTGGGCACCGTCGGTAACGCGGGCATCTCCCGTGCCGAGTTGTGGCGCTCGGACATGGTCCGCACCGTCGAGTACGGCGAAGTGGAAGCACGCCAGGAGCCGGAGACGCAACCGAACCCCGGTTGCACCCTGACCTCCGCGCTCACCCGCACCGAACTGCTCGCCATCACGGAGCGCTGTGAAGACGGGGCGTGGCTGCGCTTCCAGAAGACCACTCCGGAGGATTCCCGTAAACCGGAGATGCACGACGGGTCCGTCGCCATCCCGGAGGGCGCCTACCTTGTGGGCATCAGCCAGGACGCCGCGGCGATCCACGACCCGGCGACCTCTAAGGTCACCTCCTACGACAAGGACGGCGCGGAACTCGCCAGCGCATCCGTCCCAGAGTCGAACCTGCTGGCGGACTCCGCGATCGGTGTCGCCGACGTCCAGACTGCGGATCTGCCGCACCACATGAGCTACTTCGACGGCAACAACCTGCTCCTGCTTGACCCGGCTACCTTGGCCGTGACCACGATTTACCAGGGCGCGCTCGGCACCGGTGCCGCCATTGGTGGCCGGCTACTCTACGCCAGCTCAGACGGCATCGCCGTGGCGGATTGGGATAGCGAGACCGTGGAGAAAGTCATCCCTGTCGACCGTGGCGGTTTCACGGGGCAGGTGGCGGTGGCGTCGGCGGGGCCGACCATCGTCGAAAAGCGAGGCGCTGACGTCGTCGTGCTGGACGCGTCCTAGCGCTGCTGTCGCGCGCGGCGCTTGTTAAAGTTCGATGTCGCCCAATCCGTCGATGCCGGGTGAAGCGCGCACCCGAGTGCGAGCAACGCCGCGATCAGCGTGGTCACACCGAGTGCGACTGCTCCCCCACTGAACATGAAGAACGCGATGCCGAGCAGCAGCGCGTTGATGAACACGATGATGGACCGGCCCCACTGGCCGCCGCGCAGGATGTTGATGGCGCCGTAGACCATCGGCCCGAAGGCTGCCAGGATGAACAGTGCCGTGCCCACTCCCACGAAGGCGAAAGCGGCGGTGTCCGACTCCACTAAAGCCTCATCTGCCCCCATGCGTGCCTGCGTGATGGCGAAGTAGATGCCGTAGCCGATCGCGGCGGCACCTTCGACGATTGCGACCGCGCCAGACATTTTCATCGGCGCAGGCGCAGACGTAGGCGCGAGGGTGTCCGGGGTTTCTTGGGGGCTGGGTGTCGAACTCACGCATCTCATCCTATGTGGCGTCCGCGATTTGACGAACTCCCCTTGCGCGGTTTTCCCGCGGTGCCCACGTTTGTGCACCACAACTCGGTTTTCGCTTATCGACGCTTCGTCCCCCTCCCCTCCAAACCCCAGCCGGCAAGCAGCACTGAATATGAATTAGGTCACAATTTGGCGTTTACCCCTAGCGCGCGCTATGTAAACATGCCATTATTCTCGGGTAGCAAAAACAAAGAGCTAGTTACCTAGCCACTAACTCCAAGCCACCACGGAGTTAACATCCGGTAAACGGAAGACGGGTCTCGGAGCCACCGAGAACACCGCCCGTAGGGAAGCCGGATTCTTCTACTTTGCGCAAACCCTGATCTCCAGGATCACCGTGACCGCAGTGTGCCTGTACCGCACTCGCTTTGAGGCGTTGTGCTTTCCAGATGCATGCCTGCTTCACGGGGGTTTGTTAGTGGTGCGCACGCTCGACCAAGAACGCAACAACATCACACAGAACCCACTGAATAAAGGAGACCCCCATCATGGATTGGCGCCACGAAGCTGTTTGCCGCGACGAAGACCCCGAACTGTTCTTCCCGGTCGGTAACTCCGGCCCCGCACTGTCCCAGATCGCCCAGGCCAAGCTGGTCTGCAACCGCTGCCCCGTCACCTCCCAGTGCCTGAAGTGGGCACTTGAGACCGGCCAGGATGCCGGTGTGTGGGGCGGTATGTCCGAGGAAGAGCGCCGCGCGCTGAAGCGCCGCAACAAGCAGCGCAACCGCCAGCGCCTGACCGCTTAAAGTCCCGCTGCCACAGCGGTGTGAACGGGGGCAATTATCGCCCCACCGCTCCACCCCGATACAGTGAACGCATAGTTCCTAACACACCGATGGCCCAAGGAGGTCGTGATGAGCAAGCGTGGTCGTAAGCGCAAGGACCGCCGCAAAAAGAGTGCAAACCGCGGCAAGCGTCCCAACTCTTAAGCACTAATAGAAATGTCCCTTCGCCGAGAAATCGGTGAGGGGACATTTTTGCTGCCAGTCTGCCCCGGCAGATTGCGCTAGTCGAAGCGGATCTGGGTGTAGGACACCGAGGAAATGGAGATTGACTGCACGATCTTCTGCCGGAGTCCTTCCGGCGCTTGGTCCTGGCAGTTGCACCGCCGGACGATGGAGCGCACTTGCTTCTCCGACTCGAGCCACGCAAAAGATTGGGGGCAGGCTTGAATGATGGCTTCGATCTCGTCGGCACGCTCGGCAGGTGTGGCCGGGTCGAAGTATTCGCACAAAAGCGCGTGAGCCTGGGCGGGCTCGATGCGGCACTCGTCTTGAGACATTAGTTCGCGTCCTCCAAACCGATTCCTTGCGCGTTTGCTACGTCCTTCAACAACCCGCGCAGCTGTTTTCTTCCACGGTGCAGCCGGGACATCACTGTGCCGATGGGAATGTCCAGCGCTTCGGCGATTTCCTTGTAGGCCAAACCCTCGACGTCGGAGAGGTAGACGACCATGCGGTAGTCGTCGTTAAGCGAGTTCATCGCGTCGGCGATTTGCTGGTCCGGAAGATTGTCCAGCGCCTCAACCTCAGCCGATTGCAGACCTGTCGAATCGTGCGAGCTGGTGGTGTACAGCTGGCGGTCCGTGACGTCTTCGGCGGACGTCTCCAACGGGCGGCGCTGCTTCTTGCGGTAGCTGTTGATGTACGTGTTCGTCATGATGCGGTACATCCACGCCTTCAAGTTCGTGCCCTCTTTGAAGGAATCGAACGCGTTGAACGCCTTGAGGTAGGTCTCCTGCACCAGGTCCTCTGCGTCTTGCGGGTTGCGCGTCATCCGCAGGGCGCCGCCGTAGAGCTGGTCCAGCAGCGGCATGGCCTCCTCGGTGAAGCGGCGCTCGAGGTCTTTATCGGGCATGGGTGCCACTATAGCTAGGCTTGCTGCCATGGCTGCCCGTACCCGCGCGCTGGAAGCGCTTGAAACTGCCGGCATCGACTATGAGCTGCTCGAATACGCTGCGCACAGCGATCACTTCGGTGATCACGCCGTCGCGGAGCTCGGCCTGGACCCCACGTTGACGCTGAAGACACTCGTGATTTCCCACGGCCGCGACTTCGCCGTGTGCTGCGTGCCGGTCTCAGGCCACTTGTCGCTGAAGAAAGTTGCCAAGGCTCTGGGCTGGAAGAACGCCGAGATGGCAGACCCTGCCGCCGCGCAGCGCATGACGGGCTATGTCGTCGGCGGCATCTCGCCACTGGGCACCTCCCGGGCCTTGCCCACGCTTATCGACGCCTCCGTCGCCCACACCGACCGCATCACCTGCTCCGCCGGCCAACGCGGTCTCTCGTTCGCGGTGAGCCCGCAGGACCTCGCGGCGGCAGCGGGGGCTGAGTTCGCCGACATCGCCAGCAGCTAGTTAAGCCGCCGGCGTTCCTTGAACGCGGCCCGGAAGGACGGTTTCTCCGCCACGGTCTCCCCGCGCGCGTTGAACAGCGGCGGGCCGTCCTCGTCCTTCTTCCAAGTGGGCAACAGGCCCCAGCGCGCGGAGTCGATCTGCGCAGCGGACTCGGCAATCCGGATGAGCGGCACCTGGTTGGTCGGCGCGATGTTGTACCGCGGCGGCGGGGTGCCGTCGGGTGTGGCCACATCGGTCACGCCGGGAAGCTGGCTGACAGCCTCAACGAGATCGTGGCCGGTGGTGAAGAGAACGAAGCGTCCGCACATGCTCGGTAATATTAACCGCATGACGCAACTCTGGCCCGCGCCCTACCACCCCGACCCCATCATCCACACCCAGGTGATTCCGGGGTCGAAGTCGTTGACGAACCGAGCCTACGTGCTCGCCGCCCTCGCTGACGGACCATCGACGCTGGTCGGAGCTTTGCGTTCCCGCGACACCGATCTCATGGAGTCCGCGCTGGAGAGCATGGGCGTGCAGTTCACGCGCGATGGGGACGCGGTCACTGCCACCCCAGGCGCGCTCACAGGCGCCCAAGTCGACTGTGGGCTCGCAGGCACCGTCATGCGGTTCGTGCCCGCCGTCGCAGCGTTCGCGTCCGGGCCCGTGCTTATCGACGGCGACCCACAAGCCCGCTCCCGCCCCGTCTCGACCATCCTTAACGCGCTTCGCGACCTTGGCGTTCACGTGGAGGGGGATTCCCTGCCGTTCACGGTGAATGGATCGGGATCGGCGCTGGGGGGACGGGTGGAGATTGATGCGTCGTCAAGCTCGCAGTTTGTGTCGGCTTTGCTTTTGGCTGGTGCCCGCTTTGAGCGCGGCGTGCAACTGGTGCACACCGGCGGGAAGCTGCCGTCGATGCCGCACATCCAGATGACTGTCGACATGGTGCGCGACGCCGGCGTGACCGTTGAGACCGGCGACAACGAGTGGACCGTGCAGCCTGGCCCCATCGCCGGGCGGACGTGGATGATCGAACCGGACCTGTCCAACACCACCCCGTTCCTCGCAGCTGCGGCCGTGACCGGCGGCGAAGTGACTGTCCCTTTCTGGCCGCAGGAAACCACGCAGGCCGGGGACGCGATCCGCGGCATTCTCCAACGCATGGGTTGCGACGTGTCGCTGGTCCCCAACGGGCCGGCGCACGCGCTGAAAGTCACCGGCCCGGAAGGCGGCAAACTGCGCGGGATCTCGCTGGACATGAGTGACATCGGCGAACTCACCCCGACGGTCGCCGCGCTTGCTGCCCACGCCACCACACCGTCCGAACTCACCGGCATCGCGCACCTGCGCGGCCACGAAACCGACCGCCTCGCAGCGCTCTCCGCCGAGATCAACGCGCTGGGCGGCCAGTGCGACGAGCTTGACGACGGCCTGCGCATCACCCCCGCCCCCCTCCACTCCGGCACCTGGCACTCCTATGCCGACCACCGCATGGCCACCGCCGGTGCGATCATCGGTCTGACCGTTGAGGGTGTTTCCGTCGAGGACATCGGGACGACGGCGAAGACGCTGCCCGGGTTCGAGCACATGTGGTCCGGCATGGTCGGCGGTACCCATGGCTAGACGCGCCTCGCGGGACTTCTCCAGCTACGACGAATCCGATGTCCGCGTCCGCCCCGGCAAAGGCTCGCGCCCGCGGACAAAGGACCGGCCGAAACATGAAGATGCCGTCGTTGGCCTCGTCGTGTCGAAGGACCGCGGCCGGTGGGGCGTCGTCCTGGAGGAAGGCCCGGAGGCCGGCACGCGCGTGGTGTGCATGCGCGCCCGCGAACTCGGCCGCACTTCCATCGAGGTCGGCGACCGCGTCGGCGTCGTTGGCGACACCTCCGGCCAGAAGGACACCCTCGCGCGCATTGTGAAACGCCAGGAGCGCACGTCTGAGCTGCGGCGCACTGCCGATGACACCGACCCGTACGAGCGCATCGTCGTCGCCAACGCCGAAATCCTCCTCATCGTCTGCGCTGTGGCTGATCCCCCGCCGCGCACCGGTTTCGTCGAGCGCGCCCTCATCGCCGCGTTCGTCGGCGGCGTCACGCCTGTCGTGTGCTTGACCAAATCTGACCTGGACGACCCCGGCGAGTTCGAGCGCGAGCTGCGCGACTTGAACGTCGACGTCCTGCGCACCGGCATCGAGGATGACCTCGCGCATCTCCGCTCGCTTATCGACGGCCGCCTCTCCGCCCTCATCGGCCACTCCGGCGTCGGAAAATCAACCCTGGTCAACCGGCTCGTCCCCGACGCGAACCGTGAAACCGGGGAGGTCTCCGGGGTTGGTAAAGGCCGCCACACCTCTACTCAGTCGGTGGCGCTCGAGCTCCCCGCCGATGGGGACACCGCACAGGATGGCGCGACCGAGGTTGAATCCGGCGGGTTCGAGTCTGGCGGCTGGATCATCGACACCCCGGGTATCCGCTCCTTCGGCCTCGCCCACGTCTCGCCAGACGATGTCATCGCGACGTTCCCGGATCTTGCCGAGGCGACCGAGGCCTGCCCCCGCGGCTGCACCCACATGGGTCCGCCAGCTGATCCGGAATGTGCGTGGGGCCAGCTCGCCACCGAGACCACCGACACCGCTGACACCGCTGCGCCCGCTGACACCGCTGCGACCGCCTCGGGCGGCGAGGATTCGGTGATCCGCCGCCGGGTCGACGCGGTCCGCAGCCTGCTTGCGGCCCTCCGCATCAACGAAACCACCTACGACTAGGTACCCGCAGCCGCCCCAGCAGGCTCCCGGCACACCTCCCCACCGCGAATGACTAGATCCAAACAGCTAGTTTGTTGGTTTATCGGCCCCAAATCGAACGAACTAGCTGTGTTATGTCCATGAGGTTTTTGGACACGGAGTCCGGTGACTTTTTGGGCGTGGAGTCGGTGGGGTTTTTGGACATTG
>NZ_JAGPYZ010000013.1:0-36486 GCF_024454055.1 Corynebacterium sp. CCUG 70398 | reverse complement strand
CTCTGCGTCGCTGCTCCTTGGTGTATGAGCGGTTCATGATGGAATCCTCCAAGATTCCGTCCGCATCCCCTTTTGTCGTTTAACCCTCGAGGATGGTGCCATCGCTCAGACGCACAGCAGCCAAGCCCCACAACTTGGCTTCGTCGCGGATGCCGAACTCGCTCATGGATTCTTCTTCGAGGTCGAGGCGCATATCGATGAAGTTCTCGCCATGCCCGATGATGTCGACGACATCGCACCACCGATAGCCAACTATGTCGATGGCTTTCGTGGGCTCTGCCGTGTCGTCAACTACGAAAGCCATTTCGGCGTAGGCCTCGGGGGTGAGAGCTTCACCGCCGGTGTCGATGTAGCGGTAGTGCTCAATGGGGTAGTCGGGGTGGATGACGCCGTATCCCGCCTCGTAGTCAGCGGGCTCATCCAGGGTTGTCACTTTCACGGTCCCAGTGAAGTCGCTAAAGGCCATGCGGTCTTCCGGGCTGGCGTTGTTTGCACGGATGCGGAAGGTGCCTGGCTCGATTTCGTCGATAAGCATGGCGTGGTTGCCGAGGTCTTGGATGAACTGCCCACCGAAAGTGCGGTCCATCCAGGCGTTCGTGACGGTCACAAGGGGATCGTCGCCAAGCTTATCGACGATCACCCACCCCCGGTTCGCCTCCCCGTGCACCCCGAGCACCTCTTCGGATGCGTCCATGCCGGGGAACCGGAAGCTGCAGCGAAACGCTTTGACCCGGATGGCGACCTCTTCCGGAGGGTGGGGCGAGTCAAAGTACCACTCGATGAGAGTTTGGTGCTCCTTCTGAGGATTGATTCTCAGGCGTCCGTGAAGGGTTTTCCCTTCAAACTCAATGCTCGATGATCCTGCCTCGCCGAACATCTGATTGAACGTAGCGGACATGAGCCGATCTCCTTATCGTGTGGGGCTCGGCGGTGTCCAGCCGACCTCTGCGTAGAGTTCGGCGATCGGTTCGCGGATCCATTCTGGTTTCGTCGTGCCAGACAGTTCATCAATGTAGCGTGCTCCGCGTCGTTCGTCGTAACCGAGGCTTTCCAGGTCGGGACGACGAAGGTCGTACTTCGAGCGGAAGTTGGATGCGTCCGCTTCGATGATGTTGAACAGCTGCTCTGCCGCTTTACGTTTGCGCGAGTTCTCGTCGTCGAAGTAGGAGAATGCTAGCTGGCGGAGTTCCTCAGCGGTCTGGATCCAGTTCTCGTCGACGAAGCTCTGGTCATGCTCGGACAGTTTTACGCGTTGCATGGGCACGCCGGTGAAGCTGACGTTCGTCAGGGTGCACTGGGACAGGTCGACCTCGTCCAGCTGCGTCTTGGTGTGATGTTCCATGAAGTTGACGTCTTCGAGGTGTCCGCTGATCGTGGTGTGCTCGACGATGTCGTAGAGGAATTTACCCTTGCGCAGGACGACATCGGTCAGCGTGCTTCCACTGATCCGGTCGAACCAATCACCTTTCAGCGGGTGAACGGGGGAGATGACTGCGGTATCAATCAAGGCGATGTGTTCAACCGTTGTGTCTTCGAATCGTGGTTGCTGAAGGCGGCAGTTCTCAAACCGCACGGTTCTAAACGTGCAATTGTGGAAAGCCACGGCATTGAATGTGCAATTGCGGAACAGGGCACCATGGAACGTCACGGACTCAAACACGTGCTCGTCGAAAAGCATGTTGTCGACAGGCCCCATGACCTTGTCGGGCAGTGCGTTTGCGGGATCGGCCATCAGATTTCCTCCGTGTAGGTGCGCATCCAGTCTGTCATTGTCGGGAATGGACCTTCGACATATTCCAGGTCCTCGAAGTGGAAGTGGCCAAATTCCGTGGAGCCGTCGTCCTTGAGGTGGTACAACGCGAATTCATCGAGGTCAAAGATTGCAACCGGGAACCATCTATCCGAGTCTTCTCCGAACAGCTCCGCTGAGTGGGTCAGTTGCTCATAGCCAGATTCAACGCTGAAAGGGCTATTTGGTGCGGAGGCCGGTGAAAGCCAGTCCACACCGGCGATGTGGACAACTCCGTGCTGTTCGAGGAAATTCCGGTATTCAGCGGGAACCCACCCCGGCATGCATGCCAGGCCCGTTTCGAAATCAGCTTCGGTGAATCTGCAAGGGACAATTTCTCCTAGGTGATCGTCGTTCGGTTCGCTCATCCGTTTACCCCTCCAGCTTGTCGGTCAGGCCAGCCTAGCTGGATGGGTGGGCCGTCGCTGTGCGAGCCGCGGCCCAGGTCCCGGGCGACAGCAAAACCGCAGGGACTCCGCAATGCGGAGTCAACGAAACGCCCCGCCCGGGCGACTAGCCAAAAGAGAAACTGTGGGTGAACTTATCGGGCCAGCTCAAAGCGGCTCTGGTAAGAAAGGGCATCGTGACAACCTCGACCGGCAAAACTGGAGCAGCAAACATTAGCCGAGGTTCGGCCTTTGACGTGTTCAGGATCTTCCTGCGCCTTGGCTGTACTTCGTTCGGCGGCCCGACGGCGCATTTGGGCTTCTTCCGCGACGAATTCGTCGAGCGCCGGAAGTGGTTCAGCGATAAGCAGTACGCGGACCTCGTAGCGCTGTGCCAGTTCCTTCCCGGTCCGGCATCTAGCCAGGTCGGCATGGCCATTGGTCTGCAGCGCGCCGGATATATGGGGATGTTCGCGGCGTGGTTCGCATTCACTATGCCGTCGGTCGTGCTCATGGTGGCGTTCGCTGCCGGGGTGGCATACCTCGGCGACATCAGCGACGCCGGTTGGCTCATCGGTTTGAAGGCAGCTGCTGTGGCCGTCGTCGCCCAGGCGGTCCACGGCATGGCGCAGAACTTAATCACCGACAAGATCCGTGCGGCCATCGCGGTGGCGGCGCTCGTCGTCGTGCTGCTCGTTCCGCATCCGCTGGTGCAGGTGCTCGCGATTGCGGTGGGCATCGTTGCGGGTCTGGCTTTTCTGAAGGGGGAGGGCCGTGAGGAGGAGCCGTCGGCAAGCGAAGGGAGCGGCTCGGGCACAGTCGGCATTGTCTGCCTCGTGCTCTTCGTGGTGCTGTTGCTCGCTCTGCCGGCGATCGCACGCGCTGTCGGCGGAACCGGCATGGGGATCTTCGAATCCTTCTACCGCGCCGGCGCGCTCGTCTTCGGAGGCGGACACGTGGTGCTGCCGCTGCTGGAATCGGTGACGGTGCCTGACATGGTCAGCCATGACACGTTCCTCGCCGGCTACGGCGCAGCGCAGGCAATGCCTGGTCCGCTGTTCACGTTCGCATCGTTCCTCGGGGCCAGCGCGGACGGCATGCACTGGCTTGTGGGCGCGGCCATTGCCACGGTCGCGATCTTCCTACCCGCCGCGCTGCTGGTGCTCGGCGCGATGCCGTTCTGGGAACGCATCCGCCAGATGCCACGAGCAGGCAGTGCGCTCGCCGGAGCGAACGCAGCAGTGGTCGGCATCCTGGGCGCGGCCCTGTACACACCGGTGTTCACCGCGGGCATCACGGGCGTGGTGACGATGTCCGTCGCCGTCGTCTGCTTCGCCGCTCTGACGTCGTGGAAGGTACCGCCGTGGGCAGTAGTCATCGGGGCCGCCCTTGTCGGTGCAGTTGTGCTTTAACCCTCCACCGCTACGCTGGGCCCATGGCCCACCAACAATCGCTCCTTGACCTGTCTGACACTCCCTACTGGGAGCTTCCCGGTTTCCAGCGGACCTTCCGTCCCGGTGAGCTCACAGTGGGCCTATCGCTGCCGATCGAAGAGAACGCGGAGGCCAACCCCACCGACAGCCTGGATAACCAGCTGCGTCTTGTGCAGAAAGCGCAGGACGGTGGGATCGCAGCCGTGTGGGTGCGCGACATCCCGCTGCGCGTGGAGACCTTCGGTGACGTCGGCCAGGTCTATGACCCGTGGATGTATCTGAGCTACCTTGCTGCGCACACGTCTAGCATCGCGCTGGGTACGGCGGCGATTGTGGTGCCCTTCCAGCATCCGCTTTTGCTGGCCAAGCGCGCGGCCACGATTGACCGGCTGTCCGGCGGGCGTTTCCTCATGGGCGTGGCCACGGGGGACAGGCCCGAAGAGTTCCCAGCGTTCGGCATGGATAAAGGCATACGCGCGGAGGTTTTCCGCGAGCATGTGCACGCTTATCGACGCGCCACCACCACCTCCCACAAACCCCTCCGCTGGGAAGTTGCCGGGCAGGGCTTCAAGATGGGCGGAGCGGATGTGGTGCCCAAGCCGTCTGCGTGTGAGGTGCCGTTGCTGGCCACCGGCTCATGCCAGCAGACGCTGCAGTGGCGTGCAGAGCACACCCACGGCTGGTTCATGTACCACAAGGGCCTCGACGTGCAGCGGGTGAACGTGGCGAACTGGAATGCCGCAGTCGCCGAGTGGGCCGCGCGCGAGGGCGCCACGGGGCCGGCAGCGTTCAAGCCGTTCGCCGAGTCGCTGTGGCTCGACCTCTCCACCGATCCGGATGAGCCAGCTAGCGGCGGGACTTTCGGCTACCGGCTCGGGCGCAATGTGCTCGTCCAGCTGCTGAAATCACAGCGCAGCATGGGCATTCACCATGTGTCGGTGAACTTCCGCACTTCCACGCGGCCGGCAGAGGAGCAGATCGACGAGCTCATCGAGCACGTTTTGCCTGCGCTCGGCTAGGACAGCACCTGCTTGAGTGCGTCCTCGAAGCGCTCGACAGCGCGGTCGACATCGCCCCACTTATCCAGGCCGAACAGGCCAATGCGGAAGGTGGAGAAGTCTTCAGCTTCACCAATCTGGAGCGGGACGCCAGCGGCGATCTGCAGACCGGCCTGCTTGAAGGCGGAGCCGTTCTGCTGCTCGGGGGCCGTAGCGTGCATGACCACGATGGAGGAAGCCTCAAAACCTTCGGCGGCGACGGAGCGGAAGCCAGCGTCTGCCAGCACGCCACGGATGCGGCTGCCCAGCTCGACCTGGCGCTCGGTGAGCTGCTCCAGGCCGGTCTCTTGCGCTTCCTTCATTACCTCCAGGTTGTGCTCGATGGTGTCCGTCGGCATCGTCGCGTGGTAGGCAGCGGAACCGCCCACGTACCCCTCAGAAATGGCGGTCCACTTGGCCAGGTCCATGGCGAAGGAGTCGGAGGTGGTGTTGTCCAGCTCGGCTCGGGCAGCTTCAGAGAACATGACGTAACCGGTGGCCGGGGAGCCAGACCAGCCCTTCTGCGGGGCGGTGAGCAAGATGTCCACTCCAGTTGCTGCCATGTCGATCCATTTCGCGCCGGAGGCGACGCAGTCAAGAATCATCAGGCCGCCGGCGTCGTGGGCGGCGCGGGCCAGCTCGGTGATGTAGTCGTCCGGCAGTTCAAGACCGGCTGCGGTTTCCACGTGCGCGGCGATGACGAAGGATGGGCGCTCCTCACGAATGCGGGCGACGGCATTCTCAATTGCCGGCGGGGCGTAGGACGGGCGTGCCTCCTCGGTGGTCGGCTCGGCGCCCAGCACGATTATCTCGTCGGCGAGCGAACCCATCTCGAAGATCTGGGACCAGCGGTAGGAGAACTGGCCGGTCCGGATGACCAGTGCCTTCTTCCCGCGCACGAACTGGCGGGCAACGGACTCCATAGCGAAGGTGCCGCCGCCGGGGATCACAGCCATGCTGGAGGCGCTGTAGGTGGAGCGCAGAATCTCCTGCAGCTCTTGCATGACGCCGATGAAGCGGGCGGACATGTGGTTGAGAGACCGGTCGCTGAACACGGCCGAGTATTCGAGAAGACCGCCGGGGTCGACGTCGTGGCGGGGGAGCTGGTTGCACGCGGAATCAGTCATGCCCACAACGCTAGCACCAGCAATGCCCTACCATGGGGCCCATTAATAATTAAGGAGAATCAATTATGAACTGGGTCGTCGCTATTGCCGGAGCTGTCATTGGTGCCTTGCTGACGGGGTGGATCCTGTCGATGCTGGGCGTCAGCGGCATCCTTTACACCATCCTCGTCCTGATCGGCTCCGCCTGCGTTTCCTCGCTTGCGGGCACTCTGTACCACCGCAGCAAGATGCGCTAGAGCGCGTTCACACCGCCCGGCAGGTTGACTAGCCGGATGTCGCGCTGGTCTGCCAGTGGCTGGAACGTGTCCACGAACCATTGGGACCGCACGCCGGACGCGCAGTAGACAACGACTTCGGAGTGCTCCGGGAGATCGTCGATAAGCTCTGCGGCCATGTTCGGGTGTAGTTCGATGTCGGACGTGGGCAACAAGTGCCCGGGCACCGGCAGGTCTTTAATGGCTTTCTCGTGCGGTTCGCGCACATCGAGCGCGATCGCCTCACCGCGCTCAAGCTTATCGACGAGTGGACCCGCCCCCTCCGGCACCGTGCACACCTCGCCATAGTCTGGAGCTACCTTGGTGACCAGCGGTCGGCCTGGATCCCGGGTGACAGTGAACTGGCGGATGGACGCGGTCAGAGCGTCATAAATGTGCAGCTTGCCGGGTGTGGAGTCGCCGACGCCGGTGAGGAACTTCACCACCTCAGTGGACATGAGTCCGCCGACCACCGACGTAGTCACACCGAGCACACCCGCCGTCGCGCAATCCGGCACGGAATCCGCGTCTGGTTGTTCGGGGTAGAGGTCACGCATGCCAGCTCCGGTCTCAGGTGCACCGGGGCCGGTCCACCACAACGCCACATCGCCGCGGTAACGCAGCACCGAGCCCCACACCAGGGGAGTGCCGGTGATCTCGGCGGCGTCGGCGGCGAGGAACTTGGTGGAGAAGGTGTCGGAGCCGTCGATCAGCACATCGACCCCGTCGAGGAGATCCGTCGCGTTCGACGCATCCATCCGGCCCTCGATCGTGTCAACGCGGATGCCTGGTTGCAGTTCCTGAAGGCGCTCCGCAGCCACCTCGATCTTCTTCCGGCCAACATCGGAGGCCCCGAAGAGGATCTGGCGGTGGATGTTGGTTAGGTCGACCACGTCATCGTCGATAAGCGAAATATGCCCGACGCCTGTCGCCGCAAGCGTCTGCATGATCGGGCACCCCAAGCCACCTGCGCCGATGACGAACACATGGGCGCGCTGAAGCGCTTCTTGCTGATCGGGCCCGAAGCCGGGCAGGTTCATCTGCCGGGCAGTACGGCGAAGCTCATTCTCGTGTAGATCGCTCATAACCTAAACTTAAACACCATGTCCAAATTTCGCTCGGACCCGCTGATCTTCTTCTCCGCGGCCGGATTCATCACAGTCTTCGTCGCCGCCACGATTGGATTCGGCGACTCTGCTAGAGAACTCTACTCCCACGTCTCCGCTTGGATGATGGACCACTTCTCGTGGCTCTACATCGGTGGAGTCTCTGCGGTGTTCCTGTTCCTCATCGTCATTTTCGTCTCCCGCTACGGAAATTTCCGTCTCGGTGATGACGACGACGAGCCAGAGTACTCGCTGCCCGTCTGGTTCTCCATGCTCTTCGCAGCCGGCATGGGCGCGACCCTGATGTTCTGGGGTGCCGCAGAACCGCTGCACCACGCATTCAACCCGCCACGCGGCGGAATGGAGTCCATGAGCGATTCCGCTGTGCGCCAGGCATTCGAGTTCACCTACTACCACTTCGGCATCCACATGTGGGTGATCTTCACCCTGCCGGGGCTGGCCATGGGCTACTTCGTGTACAAGCGCAAGATGCCCGCCCGCTACTCGTCGATTTTCTCGCCGCTTCTGGGCAAGCGCGTTTACGAGTGGCCGCATCGATTTCTGTGGCGACGGGTCTGGACAAGGGCGTGAAGATTCTGTCCAACCTCAACATCGTCGGCTCCGTGATTCTGCTGATCTTCCTGCTGCTGGCCGGGCCGACGCTGAAGATTGTCCAGCACCTGACCGAGTCCTTTGGCATCTACGCGTCCTCTCTGCCGGAACTGATGTTCTGGGTCGATGCCAACAACGAGAACCCCGGCTGGCACGCCACCTGGACCGCGTTCTACTGGGCGTGGACGATTTGTTGGTCGCCGTTCGTGGGCATGTTCTTCGCCCGCATTTCCCGCGGCCGCACCGTGCGCCAGTACATCGCCGGTACCATCCTTGCGCCGACCATTTTCGACATTGTCTGGTTCGCCGCCTTCGGCCGCACCGCCATCGAAGTGGAGCGCAACGACCCGGGAGTCCTTACCGGCCCCGTCGTCGAGGACGGCGATACTCCGCAGGCGCTGTTCACTTTGTTGGCGCAGTATCCGCTGTACATGATCACCGGAACGATCGCGCTGGCGGTCATCGTGTTCTACTTTGTCACCTCGATCGACTCCGCCGCCCTGGTGATGGACACATTCGCCACTGGCGAAGAGGAAGCGACGCCGTGGTACTACCGCGTTGCGTGGGCGATCTCTGTCGGCGTGGTCACGGCCGCGCTGCTGTTCATTAACGATTCCGGTATCCAGGCGCTGCAGGAAGTGGTGATCATCATCGCCCTGCCGTTCTTCTTCGTGTACTTCATCATGATGTTCGCCCTGGTCAAGGCGATGGATGATGACGCTGCTGCGGACCGTAAGTTCCGCTCCCGCCAGTGGGAGAAGACGGACACCCCGGAGAAGTACGAGGAAGCTGAAGCGAAGCCCGCGCCGGGCTATGACGAAGAGGGCAATGAGATCGACCGCCCTGAGCTCGAATACGACTACGACAACGAGACGTGGCGTCTCACCGAGACCCTCGTCATCGAAGGCGAGGCCGAGACCGAAGACGGCGATGAAGAGGTCGTCGAGGTCGAAGTCCCCGAGGGCACCCCAGTGGAGATCGACACCGTCGAGCCAGCAGGGGCCACGAAGGTCGAGGGCGAGCGCTAGTCAGCGCTCACCGGGGGGATTTGGGGCGTCATCGGCCCGACGGTGGTCGGGTGGCCCAACGGCTCAACGTGAATGATCGTTTCGGCCCCGCCCAGGGCTGCGGCAATGCCTTCTTCGACAGCGTCAGCGTGGTCGTGGGACTTATCCACGGTCCACTGACCCGGCACCTGCATCACCAGGTCAACGAAGCGCTGACGGCCTGCGGCTGTCGTGCGCACGGAGGTGAACTCGACGCCGTGAGCAGCGGAGTAGTCAGCGAGGAAGGACTTCACAGTGGCGACCTCATCCTCCGGCAGCGTCTCCGCCAGCAGACCCAGGATGGCCCCGCGCAGCAGGGAGTAACCGGTGAACAGGATGTTCGCACCTACCAGCAGCGCGACGATCGGGTCGAGGATCTCCCAACCTGTCAGCCACACCAATGCCATGCCCACGATGACGCCGACGGTGGTCCACACGTCGGTGATCAGGTGACGCCCGTCCGCGTCGAGGGTGGTGGAGCGGTACTTCTTGCCGGCGCGGATGAGCACAATGCCCACACCGGCGTTGATGGCGGTGGCCACGATGGAGAACACCAAGCCGATGCCGAGCTGTTCCAGCGGCTGCGGGTTGATGATGCGCCCCACTGCGGTGATGATGATCACCACCGACGCCACCAGGATGAGGAAGCCTTCCACCTGCGCGGCGAAGTATTCGGCGCGGGCGTGGCCGAAGTTGTGGTTGTCGTCTGCCGGCTTCGCGGCCAGCTTGATTGCCCACAATCCGACGCTCGCGGCGACGAGATTGATGGTCGATTCGATCGCGTCCGATAAGAAACCGACCGACCCGGTCACCCAGGCCGCGACGAGTTTCAGGCCGATGACTAAGACCGATGCGGCAATGGACAGCCACATGAACCGTTCCAGCAGTTTCTGCTCGTCCATGGGATCTACAGCACCTGGTCTGCCCAGCTTGCTAGCCCTTCAAAGCTTGACGACGCCACCGCGTGCTCCCGTTTCGGAATCCGCCCCGCCCCGCGCGCAGCCGAACCGGCCTCGACTGCAAGACGCATCGCCCGCGCCATCGCTTCGGGGTCTTGGCACCGGTTGATGGCGCTGGCGAGCAGCACGCCCGAGCAGCCGAGTTCCATGGCCAGGGCGGCGTCCGAGGCGGTGCCAACTCCAGCGTCGACAAGCACGGGAACCTCGGCCCGCGAGCAAATGAGCTCGATGTTGTGCGGGTTGAGAATGCCCAAGCCCGTGCCAATGGGCGAACCCAGCGGCATCACGGCCGCCGCACCGATGTCCTCGAGCTTCTTCGCGGCCACCGGGTCATCAGAGCTGTAAGCGAGGACGGTGAAGCCTTCATCGATGAGCATCTCGCACGCGTCGACGGTCTCCACGACGTCGGGCAGTAGCGTGCGGTCGTCCGCAATGACCTCGAGCTTCACCCAGTCGGTACCCAGCGCCTCACGCGCGAGCTTCGCGGTGATGACCGCGTCGCGGGCGGTGCGGCACCCAGCAGTGTTGGGCAGGGGAGCGATGCCAAGACGCTCGAGCAGGTCGAAGACGCTTTCACCCTGCTCGCCGTCGTTCTTCTGGGCAGCAAAGCGGCGCATCGCGACTGTCGTCAGCTCTGTGCCCGATGCGACAAGCGCACGCTCGAGCATGTCCTGCGAGGTCGCCCCGCCAGTGCCCATGATCAGGTGCGAGTCGAACTGCTTGCCGGCGATCTCGAGCACGCCTAGCCTCCTTGGACAGCGGTGAGGATGTCCACGTGGGCGCCGTCCTCAAGCACGCGGGTGGCCCACTCCGACTGCGGCACAACATCGCCGTTGATGGCGACAGCGGTGCCCTTGGGCACCTCGCCCAGGCGCTCTTCCAGCAACTTCTGAACGTCGGTGGTGTCGGTGGTGACGTTTTCATCGTTCACGATCAGATTCATTCTTGCCTCCTGTGACGCATTGGATCGCAGGCTTTCAAGTCTACGGACGGCTCCTGCTTTTCGACGAGCTCAGCCCCGCACCGAGCCCCCACTGCCGCGAGCAAGATACCGTGCCGGAAATACCCTGTGGACACGACCACTCGGTCACTGACTCTGCCGAGGTATGGCAGGTCGTCGGGGGAGCCCGGCCGTGCACCGGCATGGGTTTCCACGATGTCGCAGTCTTCGATGGCGGGCAGGATCTCAATCCCGTCACGCAGCAGTTGGAACACGCTGCCGGCCTGCGGGTCGGGGCGGTTGTCTTCCCGGGTGGTCGCACCGAGGGTCAGCCCGTCGCCGTCGCGCGGAATGACATAGATGGGCCGGTCCTCGACGAAGCCGCGGATCACCCGGTCCGCCAACGGGCGCTGGTGCTCCGGCACGCGCAGCTCCACCATGTCGCCGTACACGGGGCGCAACTTGAGCGGGTTCTCGCCCTCGAACCAGCCGGTGGTCTCTCGGGCGCCGAGGCCGTTGGCCAACACAATCTGGTCCGCATCGAGTTCATCGACGTCATGGATCGCTTCGTGGATGAAGGTGACGTTTGCGTTGCGGCAGGCGTCGATAAGCGCCTCTGCGAACAGCCGCGGGCGGACCTGGTGGTCACCGGGGATGTGCACGGCGCCGGCAATAGCGGGATGGAGCGCGGGCTCGAGCGTGCGGGCCTCGCGGGTGGTCACGCGCTCGGTAGTCATGCCGTGCAGTTCCTGGTATTCCTGCAGCTCCTCAAGGTGCGTCTTGTCCGCGCGATCCTTGGCCACGATGATTGTCCCGTCGGTCCGGTAACCGGTGGGCTTATCTGTGTGCTTCGCGGTGAGATTGATGAGCTCGGGGTACCACTGTCCAGCCGCAATCATGAGCGGAAAGAGCGGGTCCTGCTTGTACACGACCTCTGCGGCGGGGGCGAGCATGCCGCCCGCGTGCCACGTCGCGCCGCTGACCGGATCAGGGTCATAGACAGTGACGCTGTGGCCGCGGTCCGCTAGCGTCAGAGCGGTGGACAGGCCAATGATGCCTGCCCCAACGACTGCAATATTCCCTGCCATATTGCCATCCAGCCTACGCCTTTCTCAGGACTTCAGAGCCAGCCATTGTCGTTGCAGGTGCGTGCGGCAGCGTAGCGGTTGGGCGCGCCGGTCTTGGTCATGATGGCCGAGATGTGGTTGCGCACCGTCCCAGTTGAGAGGTTCAGCCGTGCTGCGATCTGCTTGCTCTCCGCGCCGGTGAGGGCTTCGCGGGCCACCTCGACCTCCCGGGCAGTCAGTGGCGACGGTGGGGTGAACAGGGATTCTTCCGCAACCTGCGGGTCGACCACCCGCATGCCAGCGTGAGCGCGCCGTACTGCGTCGGCGAGCTGATCCGGGGGAGTGTCCTTGACGATGAACCCCGCGGCCCCAGCCTCCAGGGCTGTGCGCAGGTATCCGGGCCGGCCGAACGTGGTGACAATGACTACCTTGCACGGCGACCCTGCCAAGTCAGCGGCGAGTTCCAACCCGGTCCGGCCGGGCATTTCAATGTCGAGCAACGCCACATCCACGTTGTGTTCCCGCACTGCCTCGACAACGCCCTCACCCGAACGGCAGGTGGCTACGACCTCAATATCCTTCTCGAGGTTGAGCAGGGCTGACAGCGCCCCCACCAGAAGCCCTTGATCGTCGGCGATGAGCACCCGGATCATGCTGTCACCTCCAGCCGCGTTCCGGAATCGGTGGGTGGAACCACGAGAGTGCCGCCGGCGGCACTGACCCTGTCTGCGATGCTCACCAGACGCGTGCCCGGGGGCAGGCCGACACCGTTGTCAGCCACCACGAGCGTGTGCGGGGAGACCTCGATCTCGCATTCTGTGGCCTGGGAGTGCCGGATCACGTTGGTCACCGCCTCCCGCAGCACCCATCCGAATAATGGGGAGTCGGTGGCGCCGTCTGAATCAATCCGCACCTCAATCCCGGCTGCCGCCAGCGCTGAACGCGCGGCTTCCACCTCCGCAGTTAGCGACGGCGTGTGGGTCGCTCGCACAGCCCGCCGGACATCCTCGAGCGACTGGCGGGACAGCTCCACGATCTCATCCAACTCCTTCGCCGCTTCTTGCTTGTCGACGTCCACCAGCCTGCGCGCCAGCGACGTCTTCACATTGATCACGGTCAGCGAATGACCCAATAGATCGTGCACGTCCCGGTAAATCGACTCGCGTTGTCGCGCCAGCTCGAGCTCAGCGGCGAGGTGGACGCGCTCGTCGCTAAGCCTGGTCGCGCTGACCTGCGTTCCTACCGTCACCGCGATGAGCACGGACGCGCCGAAGAATATCCAGGTTGTCAGGTTTCCCGTGAGGAATACGAAGACACCGAACACCGAAATGATGGCGAGATCCACGATCGTGTGCATGCGCACTGGCATGAGTGATCCGGTCACGGCCGTGATGTAGGGGAGCATTGTGGCCCCCCACACCCCCATGATGGCGGTCACCCCGATCATGGGGATCAGGAGGGCGATCACCCACAACGCCGCGTTGACAGTGTCCTTACTGTGCACGCGGATCGTGTGCGCGCACAGGTACACCGCGCCGAAGACCACGATCAATCCGGCACCGGCTACGTACTGCCAGGTGGGGAGCTCCATGGTGAACAAGCCGGCGAGCGGGCTGACCAAGAGGATCAGCCAGATGCCGGCCTCAACGAGGTGGTAGTGGCCACCGTTCGTTTTCTGGGTCACGCACGCCCTTTCTCGCGGCTATCCAAGGCCAGACTGATCACAGCGAAAATGACTGTCCAGGCAATGATACTGAGCACGGGTTGCCACAGGGGGTCGGTGACTTGGAAGGGTTCGTCCTGGATCAGCTGGAGCCCTTCGGCCACAGGCCACCGCGACAGCATGGTGGCGCCGTACATCGGGGTGAACCGGGAGAAGTCGATCAAGTTGCTCGCCAGCGGGAACAGGGTGTTTCCAGCGAAGGCCAACAGAGTGACTGAGGTGGCAGCAATCGAGACTGCCGTGAGGGACTTCAGCGATTGCGCCCAGACCAAACCGTAGAAGCCGAAAGGCAAGGACACGCCGACGGTGATGAGGAAACTCCAGAACCATGCGCTGGCGTCCATCTTGGCGTCGACCAATGCGCCGGTGAGGAACACCGCAGCTACGGGCAGCACGACGTTGACGATGATGACGAGCAATCTCGCGACCGCAATCTGCATGTTCGTCAGGGGAGTCAGCGCTAGCTGCCGCCCCCATCCGCTGTTGTGCTCCACGACCACCAGGGACGATTGGGAAACAGCTCCCGAAATTCCCGCGTAGAGGGCCATGCCGAGCATGACGAAGGCGGCGACGTTGCCGTTGCCCAGTTCATCGTCTGAATACTGCTGGGCAGCACCGAAAATGAGGTAGAGAATCACCGGAAGAACGATGTTGAAGAACAGCGAAGAGGCATCGGATTTGAGGCGTTTGAGGTTGTGCAGCGCGAACTTCAGGGTGGTCATGGTTGCTCCTCGCTTTCTGGGTCATCTGAGGTGAGTGCGATGAAGGAGTCCTCTAGGGATGTTCTAGTGACGGTCAGGTCGTGAGCATCGGTCTCGGTAAGTAGTTTCCGGGCGTAGGAGTCGGAGTCCTGGGTGGTGACGTCGATAAGCCCCTGCGATGACTGCGCTGTGACCCGTTTCTTGTCTGCGCCGGCGGTGAGACTGTCTGTCGGGCCGTCCGCGATGAGCTCGCCGCGATCGAGCACGATGATGCGCTCCGCGAGGTTTTCAGCTTCCTCGAGGTAGTGCGTGGAGAAGATGATGGTGCGTCCAGAGTGGGCCTGGGCGCGCATCGTGTCCCAGAACTCGTGGCGGCTGGTGGCGTCCATCCCGGTGGTTGGTTCATCGAGGATGAGAATGTCCGGCTTGCCCAGCAACGCAATCGCGAAACGAATGCGCTGTTGCTCGCCGCCAGAGCATTTGCCCACCCGGCGGTTCTGAATCTTGGTGAGATTCGCCTGCTCGATCGCGGCCTCCACGCCGATGGAATCGCGGTGTGTGGAGTTGATCATGGCCAGGGTGTCTTTGACGGTGACAGTGTCGAGGAGACCGCCGGTCTGCATCACCGCACCAATGCGTGCGTCCCGGATCGCCTGCGCCGGGGTCATATCGGCCACGCGTACTGTGCCGCTCGTCGGCTTGGTCAATCCGAGAATGAGGTCCACCAGGGTGGTCTTGCCTGCTCCGTTGCGCCCAAGCAGGCCGACGATTTCACCGCGGCCAATGCTCAGGCTGACATCTTCAACGGCTTTCACCGATCCGAAATGCTTGCTCACGTTCTGTGTTTCGATCATGCTTCACATTCCACTGCGCGCCGGGAAGGCGAGCGTAGCCCTGCTGTCACGATCTCGGCGTGACAGTTGTCATGGGTGTTAGCCTGGGGTCGAGATTGCGAACCGATCGATAAGGAGCACTAGCTATGTTCACCCGTTCCCGCGACGAAGTGGAAAAGGTCGAGTGGGGCGGCGGCACCTCTGAGCGTGTCGTCACCGCCAAGGACAACATGGGCTTCGCCATCGCCCACACTGTTGTCCGTGCTGGCACTGAGTCCAAGCTGCAGTACCGTAACCACCTCGAGGCTTGCTACTGCATCGGCGGTTCCGGCGAGGTCGAGGACACCGAGGGCAACGTGTACCCCATCACTCCGGGCACGGTTTATGTGCTTGATGAGCACGATGCCCACTACCTCCGCGGCGGCAAGGACGAGGATCTGATCCTCGTCTCCGTGTTCAACCCGGCCATCACCGGCGACGAGAAGCACGAGCTGACTGAGGACGGCTTCAGCTCCTACTAAACACGGTAAAACCCCAGGGACTCCGCAATGCGGAGTCTCTTTTTGTGTGAAAGGCCTGCTGCGAGCACCATGGGCAGTATGAACACTGACCGAATCCGCCGCGCCGTTCTCATCGTGGCGCTGCTGAACCTGCTCTACTTCTTCGTCGAGTTCGCCGCAGCTGTAGTGATTGGCTCAGCCTCGTTGTTCGCCGACTCGGCCGACTTCCTCGAGGACACGGCGATCAACCTGCTGGTCTTCTTTGCCGTGGCGTGGCCGGCGTCGCGCCGTCGAAAAGCAGGAAGCGTGCTCGCGGCGCTCATCCTGATTCCTGCGATCGCAGCGATCGTGATGGTTGTGACTAAGATTCTCAACCCGGAACCGCCATCTGCGGAAGGGCTGACTGCGGTGGCATTCGGTGCGCTGGTGGTCAACGTCATTTGCGCAGTGATCTTGCTGCAGTTGCGGGAGCAGGGCTCGTCACTCGCGACAGGTGCGTGGCTCGCGGCGCGTAACGACGCCCTTGCCAACATCCTCATCATTCTCGCCGGTCTACTCACCTTCGTATGGCCGACAGCGTGGTTCGACATCGTGGTCGGCGCGATCATCGCCGCGGTGAACCTCTCCGCCGCCAAGGAAGTGTGGGAAGAAGCGCGCGAGGAGCACGATTCTGTCGAGGAAGCCTTCGCGGAAATGGAGGACTAGCTCCACCGCGCTTGCCTCCGCTCTAAAACCCCAGGGACTCCGCAATGCGGAGTCGTGCTTTGCAACTGGTTCGAATATGTGAGCGACAGTTGTTCGGGTTGTTGTGTAGAGTTGGGGTAATCGACAACGTGGGGCATTGACAAGGGTGGTGGTCAGTATGAACATACTGGATGAAGAGCTGGATCTGGAGTGGTTGGCTGAGGAAATCGTGGCTACGTACGTTACGGTTGTGCGTTCGAAAGCGCGGCTGCTGATTCTGATTGGCGATTTCGATCACATGGGGTTAGCGAATGAGTGCGGAGCGACGAGTACGGCGGCCTGGCTAATCAGGCGACTCGGGGTATCGGAGTCGACGGCGCATGAGTACGTGAGTGTTGCACGGCAACTGAACGATTTCCCATACCTGACGGAGATGTTCCTCGACGGTAACCTGAGCTACTCCGCGGTGCGTCTACTGCTCAAGTACCTGACCGCTGACAATGAGTTCGAGCTGGTGAAGATGGGCATGGAGCTCAACTACCACGGTCTGGAAAGCGCTCTCGCTGGAAAGCCCAAACATAAGGAGTCGAAGGAGGAGGGCAAGGAGTATTACCTGCGGCTGAAGCAGGAAACAGACGGTGACTTGAAGTTGTGGGGGAGGCTCAACGCCGCAGATGGTGAAGCTTTCAAGGCTGCGCTCAAAATTGGGCATCTCGCGTTCGCTGCCGAGGATGGGGAGCTAGAGAAGCTACTGGGTGGGGATGGGGTGGTCGACAATGAGAAGGTAGATGAGCTCATCCATGAAAAAGAGAAGGATGAGGAGGTTCGACAGGCAAAGCGGGAGGTGTCAGGCTTCGGTTTGCCGACGCCGCGCGCCCTGGTCTTCTCCCTCATGGGAATCGTGAACATGGCCCGTACAAAACCCATCAGCACACTCCGAGCGCCTGGCGCGCACGTGAACGTCATGATGACCGTGGACGGGCGAGCCTACTTGCCCAACAATGCAGGAGCGACGACCGAGACGCTGGAGCATCTCGTATCCAACGCCTTAGTCAGGCTGGATACGGTGAGTAATCAGGGCCTGATCCTGAACACCGGTCGGTCAACCCGCCTAGCAACGGACGGGCAAGTCAACGCGCTCATGGCTATGTGGGGCGGGCAGTGCGCGACTCCGGGCTGTACGCATCGACGCTTCATTGAAATGCACCACATCCGCGACTGGGCTGAAGGCGGCATGACCGACCTGGATAATCTGTTGCCCTTATGTTCCGGATGCCACTCTCTGGTCACAGAGGGATACACGACCATCACGCGCCATGGCGATGAGATCGTCTTCGAGTTCCGCGACGGTTCCAAATACGTCTCTTACAACCATTCCCTGCCCGTTCGGAATGACGGTTACGAGATTGCTGATTTCGATGAACCCCTGTGGGCCGACAGTTTCGCCGGATAAAGTAGTTCGGAACATGTCACCAACCGCAGAAGGGAACAGCGATGTCCACTGCAGTAAACGATCGCGACGACTCTGAGGTTACGGCTAAACGACGGTCAGGCTGGCTCGGTCCGGGCCTGCTCATTAGTGCCTCGTTCATTGGCCCGGGCACAGTCACCACGGCGACGGCCACGGGTGCGAGCTACGGTTTCGCGCTGACATGGGCGATCGTGTTCTCGATCGTGGCCACGATCATCCTGCAAGAAATGTCTGCGCGCCTGGGACTCATGGGTGGGTTGAGCACGGGCGAAGCAATGCGCGAGACGTTCGAGTCACCAGTGGCGAAGCTGCTGATGATCGCGCTCATTGTCACGGCGATCGGCATCGGCGGCGCCGCATACGCTGGCGGTGACACCACGGGTACAGCCCTCGCGCTTTCCGACGTCACCGGCCTGAGCATCCCTGTCCTGTCCTGCATCATCGTCGCTGTGATCGTTGTCCTTCTGCTGACCGGCAGCTACAAGGTCATCGAGAAATTCATGACTGCGCTCGTGATCATTCTGGCGCTGATCTTCCTCATCACCGCAGTGGCAGTGAAGCCGGATCTCGGCGCAATGCTCAAGGGAATTTTCGTGCCGGGCCTTCCAGACGGCTCGGTGCTCACGGCGATCGCGCTGATCGGTACGACAGTGGTGCCCTACAACGTCTTCCTCCACTCCAACCTGGTCCAGGAAAAGTGGGGCGATGAGCCAGGGGAGCTGGGGCTGAAGAAAGCTCGTGTGGACAACATCGTGTCCATCTCCGTCGGTGGCCTGATCACCCTGGCGATCCTGGCGACGGCGGCCGCCACACTCTTCGTGCAGGGTGTCGAAGCCGAATCCGCTGCTGACCTGGCGGAGCCACTGCGCCCGGTGCTCGGCGACTTCGCGCCGTGGGCGTTGGCGATCGGTCTGTTCGCCGCCGGGCTGACATCGGCGATCGCCGGCCCGCTCGGCGCGGCGTACGCCATCTCGGGTGTGCTCGGCTGGTCTTCCGACCTCAAGGACATCAAATTCCGCGCGATCTACCTGGCCGTGGTGCTCATCGGCCTGGTGATCGCGGTGACCGGTGTCAACCCGATCCAAGTGATTGTCCTGGCGCAAGCAGCCAACGGCATCCTGCTGCCAGTGGTGGCGTTCTTCCTGCTCTACACCATGAACAACAAGAAGCTGCTGGGAGACAACGCCAACGGCGTCGCCTCCAACATTCTCGGCGGCTTCATCTTCCTGGTCACCGTGGTGCTCGGCGGGTACTCACTGTACAGCTTGTTCTAGCTGGCTTATGCGCCGCTGTCGAAGGCGGCGATCACGCGCTCAACGTACGCCTGCGGATCCTCGGCGTTCATGATGCCCCGGACAATAGCTACGCCGTCAACGCCGGCTGCGGCGAGGTCAGCGGCATCGTCGACGGTGACATCGCCGATGGCGACGATAGGCAGGTCGGAAGCGGCGGCGAGAGGAGGGTAGCCGTCTAGCCCCAGCGGTTCGCGGCCGGAGTCCTTCGTCGGAGTCGCGCGGAACGGGCCGGCACCGATGTAGTCGATGACGTCGGCGTACTGGTTGGCATCCTGGACGAGCTCCAACGTCCCCGTGGTCAGGCCGATGATCGCGTCAGGTCCAAGCAGCTCGCGCGCTATACGCGGATCGAGGTCGTCCTGGCCGATGTGCACGCCGGCCAGGTTAGGAACGCGGGACTGGCGGAGGGCGAGGGCGACGTCGACGCGATCGTCGATGAGCACGTGCGTGGCGGGGTTGACCTCGTAGACAGCCTCCGCGACGGCCTGGCCGAGCTCGAACAGCGAGCGCGCGCTGATGGGTTTGCTGCGCACTTGGATCATACCGGCGCCACCAGCGGCGGCTGCGCGCGCAGTGCCGACGATGTCAGGCCCCTGGCCGGTGATGAAGTAGCAGCGAAGATCAAGCTCAGTCATTGCGCAGCGCCTCGATGAGCTCGTCCTTGTTCATGTCGGAGCGGCCGGGGATGTCCAGCTCCTGCGCGCGGGAGTAGAGCTCCTCGCGCGTCCAGTCATCGTAGGAGCCAGACTCGCCGCCCTTCGCACCGACATCGGAGCGCGAAGAATTCGCTGCAGCGTTAGCGATGGCCGCCGCCTTCGACTTCGAATTGCCCTCCTGGCGGAGGCGTTGGTAGAGCTCCCCGTCCTTCACCGACGGGCCGCCGGGCGTGTTCTCCGGGTGCTTGTCCTGCGTCATGAGGGCCATTGTAGGCGCCTGCGTAGGGCTCAAGCTTCCCCGTGCGCCCGTAGGCGAGACGGCGGTGGACCCACTCGAACGGGCCGGGGGTGTTTGTGGCTTCGAGGATGACTGCAAGCACCAGGGTGATCAACCAGACACCGGTGGCGATGAGGAGCTTCTCCGAGATGGTGCTGTCCACGCCGAGACCGAAGCCAAAGGGCATGACCAGGATGATGAACAGGAAGGACTGTGCGATGTAACCGGACATTGAGCGCTTGCCCAGCGCGACGAAGGGGTACAAAATCTTCGGGGCAGCGACTGGATGCCCGGCTGCGGCATCGTCGTACATGCGCTTCTGAATCCCGTTCGTGGCCAGTGCGACCAGCGCCAAGATGCCGGGGCCGGTGAACGTGCCCACGCCCATGTTGAGGGCCATGAAAACCTGATCCAGTTGGTCGTTAATGACGCCGATCGCCGTCAGGCCCCACGGGATGCCCACAACAAGGCTGATCACCACGGCAAGACCGGCCCAGAAGGTGAGTGTCTTCCGGTTCGCGTCGACGTTAGCGAGCACGCCCTCGCGCGCCCAGATGAATCCGATGAGCATGACGCATAGGACCGCGAGAACGGCGAACGTCGAGTTCACCATGAAAAATGGTGCTTGTTGGATAGTCGTGATGAAGTAGGTGCCGGCTGTGGTGATTTGCTCAGTTGGGGTGAACTCTGGCACGACGTCCACACCGGCGAGGGCGGTAATCACCGACATCGTCGACAGGAGCAGGGCGATGCAGAAGGACACCGCAGCAAAGATGCGCAGTGTCTTCGAACTGAGCTTGATCATCGTGGCGATGAGCATTCCCGCCAAGCCATAGGTGAACATGATGTCGCCGTTGAACAGCAGGTACATGTGCAGTAAGCCGAAGACGGCGAGGATGCCGTAGCGTTTAACCAGCATGCGTGTGGCTTTGCCCACTGGGTAGTTCTTCCGGTGCAAGCTCGAAGTGAGTAGCCCGATGCCGAAACCGAGCAGGGTAGCGAACATTGGCAGGCCTCGAGTGTGGACGAGCATGCCCGAGAACAGGGCAGCGAAACGGTCTGAAGCACTGTCTGGGTCTACCCAGCCGAGGCTCTTACCAATGGCACCCTCAGGGGAGTTCATAATCCAGAAGGTGGTCAGATTCGCCATGGCGATCCCCCAAAGAGCCAGCCCGCGAGCGAGATCGGGGACAACGAGGCGAGGGGGTTTCTGGGTGGGAGCAGGTGCGGTCATGACAGTCTCCTTAGAACAGCATCATGCAGCAAGTTGTTGGTGGCCACCGCGTCACCGCCGTGCGGGCCATCCTCGCCGGCGCGTGAGGTGAACCTCCCGCCAGCCTCGGTGACCAGAACAGACAGTGCTGCGAGATCCCACAGCGACACTTCGGGCTCCGCAGCGATGTCCACCGCACCTTCTGCCACCAGGCAGTAAGAGAAGAAGTCGCCGTAGCCGCGCAGCCGCCACACATCGTCAGTCAGGGAGATCAGTTGGTCGCGCAAGCCGCGGTCGCGCCAGCCACTCAAGGACGAGATGCTTATCGACGCATCCTCCAACTCCGCAACGCCCGACACCCCGAGCCGCTTCACGCTGCCGTCGGAAAACGTGCGCCACGCGCCGGAGCCCTGGCTGGCGTACCAGCGGCGGGCAAGGCCTGGAGCACTGATTACGCCGACGACGGGCTTGCCGCCGTCAAGCAGCGCGATGAGGGTGGCCCACACGGGCACACCGCGCACGAAGTTCTTGGTGCCATCAATGGGGTCAATGACCCACTGGCGGCCTTCGAACTGCACGTCGCCGCCGAACTCCTCGCCGAGGACCGCGTCGGATGGGCGGGCAGATTCCAGCTTGGCGCGCAGTGCAGCCTCCACGGCGATGTCCGCGTCGGAGACCGGGGTCATGTCCGGCTTCGAGTCGACTTTGAGGTCGGCGGACTCGAATCGGTCGAGGGTGATGCCGTCGGCAAGCTCCGCGAGCTCGAGTGCGAGCGCGAGATCATCTGAATAGGTGGTCATGGCGCTCAATCCTAGCGAGATCGGGGCGTTGTTACTGAAGCAAAAGTGCTGCCACCTCATCCACCACTTGGCTGTTGCCCGCCACGCACCAGGTCACTCCACCAGCGTCGACCTTGATGGCCTTCCCGCCAGCGCCTTCGACGAGCGCTTTGCCGGGCAGCCAGTCCCAATCCGCGACCGAATGCTGGATCCAGCCGCCAATTCCGCTCGAGGCCACCGTGGCCAAATCGACAGAACCTGCGCCCCACATGCGCACCGTGGCGGCCTGGCTCGCAGCTCGCATCCAGGCGCCCCGAATGTCCGCGTTGTCCATGTCGCGCGGGTGCAGGTAGGTGGCTAGTGCGAGCTGGGTCAGCGGGGCATCCTCCAGCTGGGGGAGCTGTTCCCCGTTGCGCTCGGAGGTTCCGCCGTGTGCCACCCAGGTCGTGTCCAGCGCGGGGCGCATGACGGCGCTGGTGAGGATGCTCGCTGGAGCGCTGGGCGCGCCGTCGACAAGCGCGAGCGCGGAGCAGAAATAGTCGGAGCCGCAGGAGAAGTTGTACGTCCCGTCCACCGGGTCAATCACCCACGTGCGGCCCGAAGTAGATTCTTTGGCCGCGCCCTCCTCGCCCAGGATGCCGTCATCAGGGCGCAGCGCCATCAACGCGTCGGCCACGAAGCGCTCGGCGGCCATGTCAGCCTGCGTGACCACATCCGACACGGATGTCTTCTGCGACGTCTCCAAACCGTCGTTGCGCATGCGCAAAGCGAGCTCCCCGGCCGTGCGGGTCAGCGCCGCGGCGAGCTCGTGGTCGGGGGCGTCGGTATGGCTTTCGATGAATGCTGCGGTAGACACAGCAGCCATTATCCCCGAATTACTCCTTCACGTAGACGTTCGAGCCGAGCTCGCGGAACTCCTTGGCCATCTCGCGCTCGCCGCGGCGGAAATCCTCCCCGCCCGCGAAGGTGGGGATGCCCAGGTCGGCGATGAGCTTCTTGTTCTCGTCATCCAGCGCCTCGTCGATGGCATCACCGAACTCGTCGCGGATGTCCTGGCTGATGCGCATGGAGCAGAACTTCGGGCCGCACATGGAGCAGAAGTGCGCCGTCTTCGCAGGTTCAGCCGGCAGCGTCTCATCGTGGTAGGCCTGCGCGGTCTCCGGGTCAAGCGAGAGAGCGAACTGGTCGTTCCAGCGGAACTCGAAGCGCGCCTTGCTCATTGCGTCGTCCCAGTCACGGGCTCCCGGGTGGCCTTTGGCCACGTCGGCTGCGTGCGCGGCGACCTTGTACGTGATCACACCGGTCTTGACATCATCCTTGTTGGGCAGGCCCAGGTGCTCCTTCGGGGTGACGTAGCACAGCATCGCGGTGCCGCCCATGGCGATATTGGCGGCGCCGATTGCAGAGGTGATGTGATCGTAGCCCGGGGCGATGTCGGTCACCAGCGGGCCGAGGGTGTAAAACGGCGCGCCGCCGCACCACTCCTCTTCCTTCTCGTTGTTGACCTGGATCATGTTCAGCGGGACGTGGCCCGGCCCCTCGATCATGACCTGGACATCGTGGTCCCAGGCGCGCTTGCACAGTTCGCCGATGGTTTTCAGCTCAGCGAACTGTGCAGCATCGTTGGCGTCGGCGACGGAGCCGGGACGCAAACCGTCCCCAAGCGAGAAGGCGATGTCGTACTGGGCGAAGATCTCGCACAGCTCGTCGAAGTTCTCGTACAGGAAGGATTCCTTGTGGTGCGCGAGGCACCAGCCGGCCATGATCGAGCCGCCGCGGGAGACAATGCCGGTCACGCGCTTCGAGGTCAGCGGAACGTACGGCAGGCGCACGCCGGCGTGGACAGTCATGTAATCAACGCCCTGCTCAGCCTGCTCGATGACGGTGTCGCGGAAGATCTCCCACGTCAAGTCCTCAGCGACGCCACCCATTTTCTCCAGCGCCTGGTAGATCGGCACCGTGCCGATGGGAACCGGGGAATTGCGCAGGATCCACTCGCGAGTGGTGTGAATGTCGTTTCCGGTGGACAAGTCCATGACCGTGTCCGCGCCCCAGCGGGTGGCCCAGCGCAACTTGTCTACTTCCTCACGGATGGAGGAGGTCACGGCGGAGTTGCCGATATTCGCGTTGATCTTGGTCAAGAACGCATTGCCGATAATCATCGGCTCGCTCTCCGGGTGGTTGATGTTGTTCGGGATGATTGCGCGGCCAGCGGCGACTTCCTCGCGGACTTTCTCCGGAGAGCAGTGTTCGCGCAGTGCCACAAAGCGCATTTCGGAGGTGATCTCGCCGCGGCGGGCGTAGGCCATCTGGGTCACGCGCTTTCCGCTTTTCGCGCGCAGGGGCTCGCGCTTAGCCCCGCGCCACTCTTCGCTAGCGGCACCGCGTTTCATAGCGCGGACACCGTCGTCCTCGAGGTTGCGCTCGCGGCCGGCGTAGCTCTCCACGTCATCACGGGCTTCAATCCACTCGGTGCGCAGATCCGGCAGGCCCTCTTCCGGCTCAGCCCACGGGCCGCGTGTGCGGTAGATCTTGAACGGCGCGTTCGGGCCGGTCGGTGAGTCATCGAGCTGGATTTCCGTCTCCGGGACTTCCAGACCATCTTCCACGATCGGCGCGTACGAGTGCTTCAGGTGAATTTCCTGGGCGTAGATGTCGGCCATTGCCTCTCCTTTACTTCCTTCGCTGGTGCTAACCAGACAGGTTCGAACGGTGCTCGCACGGCCTATCAGTGCGATCTCAGCCCGCTGCCGCGGGCGCCCGTGTGGGGGTGTAGTTCGAGTCTATCGTCTCCTACTACACTGCGCTTACATGAATCCCGACACCAGCAACCGCATCCAGTCGCTCGACTCCACCTTGACCACCATTGAGAAGGTCATGGACCTCGAGGAGATGGACGCCCGGGCGCGCGAGCTGGAGCAGCAGGCCGCCGACCCGAGCCTGTGGGACGACCCCGAGCACGCTCAGAGCGTGACCACTGAACTCTCCAGCGTCCAAGCGCGCGTGCGCAGGGTGCGCAGCCTACGCCAGCGTATCGACGACTTGCCCGTCATGTACGAGCTCGCCGCGGAAGAGGGCGATTACACGCTTGCCGAGGATGAACTCGCTGACCTGACCACGGCCGTCGAAACCCTCGAAGTGACCACAATGTTGTCGGGCGAGTACGACCAGCGCGAAGCGGTGGTGAACATCCGCTCCGGAGCAGGCGGCGTCGACGCGGCGGATTGGGCAGAGATGCTCATGCGCATGTACATCCGTTGGGCGGAGAAGAACGGGCACAAGGTCGATGTCTACGACATTTCCTACGCCGAGGAGGCCGGCATCAAGTCGGCGACGTTCGTCGTGCACGGCGAGTACATGTACGGCCAGTTATCCGTCGAGCAGGGTGCGCACCGGTTGGTGCGCATCTCGCCGTTCGACAACCAGGGGCGCCGTCAAACCTCCTTCGCCGAAGTCGAAGTTCTGCCGGTGGTGGAGAAGACTGACCACATCGACATCCCGGACTCGGAAATCCGCATCGACGTCTATCGCTCGTCCGGTCCTGGTGGCCAATCGGTCAACACCACCGACTCGGCGGTGCGCATCACCCACGAGCCCACCGGCATTGTGGTGACCTGCCAAAACGAAAAGTCGCAGATTCAGAACAAGGCCTCCGCCATGAACGTCCTGCAGTCCAAGCTGCTTGAGCGCAAACGGCAGGAAGAAAAAGCTGAGCTCGACGCCCTCGGTGCTGGCGGCAACGCCAGCTGGGGCAACCAGATGCGCTCCTACGTCCTCCACCCGTACCAAATGGTCAAAGACCTACGCACCAACTACGAAGTAGGCGACCCGCAGAAGGTGCTCGATGGCGACATCGACGGGTTCCTCGAAAGCGGCATTCGTTGGCGCAGCACCGAATCTGCATGATCTGACTATGGCTTAGGTAGGCAATGACTCGTTCGGCGTAAGGAGCCTTTTTATGGGTGAAGCGCGCTCTAGTACGAATCTGGACAAGCCCCTGCGGGATGCGTCTCTGTCGCAAGCGGTGTACAGATTTTTTGCGAAGTTCTTTGTTTTCAAGGGACGAGCCTCGCGGAGCGAGTATTGGTGGGTCTTTCTTGCTATCACTGTGGGCTCAATCCCGGTCAGTATGCTCGAGATTCACTTCGGAATTCCGGTTGGCAAGGTGGTCGGGGTCATTCTTCTGATCCCGTTTCTGGCACTGATCTCGAGGAGGCTGCAAGACGCGGGTTTTTCAGGGCTTCTGACGATTCTCGTCTTTGTGCCTGTACTTGGATCGATAGCCATCATGATCATGACTCTCATGCCATCGGAGATGACCTCAAGCATGGACAGCGAAGGTTCTGAATGAACCGGTCGCCCTGTCGTGGTGTGCGGTGCTTTCCACCGTGCTTGAGCAGCTATTCTCCGTTGTCTTTGCTTCCTGCTGGAGGAACTCTCGCATCGCCATATCGCGCATTGTGGGCTTGTCCACCTTGCCGACGGGATTGCGCGGCAGATCTTCCACGGTAGTGATGTGTACCGGCCACTTGACCTTGGCCAACAGGGGACGGACGTGATCCAATAGTGCGGTTGTGTCGACAGTGGCGGGGTCGGAATTGCTCACGTAGGCGACGGGGACTTCCCCAAGCACTTCGTGCGGCAACCCGACCACAGCGGATTCGACAACGTCAGGGTGGGTGTTCAGCGCGTTCTCAATCTCGGAGGGGTAGAGGTTCTCTCCGCCGCGGATGATCATGTCTTTGATCCGGTCAACGAGGAACAGGAAACCGTTGTCGTCCAAGTAGCCGACGTCGCCAGTGTGGAGCCAGCCGTCGACGACGGTCTTCGCGGTTTCCTCTGGCCGGTTGAGGTAGCCGACCATGACGTTGTCGCCTTTGATCACCACCTCTCCGGCTTCCCCAGTGGGCAGAAAGCCGCCCTCGCCGTCGCTGATGCGCACTTCTTGTCCCGGTAGGGCTCGGCCCACGGTGCCGGCGGGCGGGTCGTCGTCAAGGCGGACAGCGGTCGAGCCGACGGTTCCCTCGGTCAGGCCGTACGCGCCGCGGATCTTCACACCGTACTGCTGGAAGGATTCGATGAGCTGCACGGAGGCCGGTGCGGCGCCGCAGACAGCGAACTCGAGACTGGAGAAGTCGACACCGGAGTCCGGCGGCAGCTGCAGCAGGTAAGCGAAGATTGCCGGCACGGCGGAGAAGTATGTCGGCCGGTACTGTGCCACGGCGGAAATGAACTCCATTGGGTTGAAGCGGTCGAGGATGGTCACCTTGCCACCGCGGCTGTACGGCGCGAGGAAGCTGACCAGAATCGCGTTGGAGTGAAACAGCGGCAACGGCATCAGCGCGTGGATCTCACCGTCCATGTCCAGGGCGCCGGAGATGCTTTCCACCATGGCGTTGAGGTTGCTGTGGCTGAGCATAACGCCTTTCGGGCGGCCAGTAGATCCGGAGGTGTAGACCAGTAGCGCGATGTCATCGGCTGAAGGTGGCTCGGGCAAGGAGCTGGGGGAGCTGGGCACTTCATGTTCGCGGTGCTGGCCGGATACTGCGAGCTCGAAGAGGGGTGCCACGCGAGCGCCGGGGAAGTAGTCCTCTGGTTGACGGGCGGCGAAGTCGTTCGTGGTCACCACGACCTTCGCACCGGAATCCTCGATCTGGTAGGCGGATTCAGGTGCCGCGAAGGTCGGGTTCATGGGTGTGCACGCGGCCCGCAGCCGCCATGCCGCCGCCATGGTGGTCAGCAGTTCAAGGCGGTTGGGCAAGAACGTGGCTACGACGTCGCCGGGGCCGACGCCCATCGCGGCTAGCTGGTGGGCGAGGATGTCTACTTCTTCGGCGAACTCTTGGCCGGTCAGAGAGCGGAAGGAATCCCGGAGGCGTGATCCTTCGATTCCCTGATGAAATTCGTGCCACGGCTGAAAGCGGTAATCGGTCATGATCCCTCCGATATGTGATGTGAGTTACACGGGTAAGGGTCACTATAGAGGTTCGGAGCCAGATGGTGAGTGAGGGGAAAGAATCTGCTGGTCCGCGGTAAGGGGTACCGTGCACGTCTGGGTACCTGCGGTTATGGGGCGCGTGATTTCTAACCGGGCGCGATCTGTCACTAGAGTGACACGGGTGATCACTTTCTCCAACGTGACAAAGGTGTACCCGACGTCCACGCGGCCGGCGCTCGACGACATCTCCGTCGACATCGAAAACGGGGAGTTCGTCTTCCTCATCGGCCCGTCCGGCTCGGGCAAATCGTCCTTCCTGGAATTGCTCATCCGCGAAGAGAACGTCACCTCCGGCGACATTTACTTCGACAAATTCCACGTCAACGCCCTCAAGGGGAGCGAGGTGAACAAGCTGCGTCAGTCCATCGGATATGTCTTCCAGGACTTCCGGTTGCTGCCGAAGCTCAACGTCTACGACAACGTTGCATTCGCCCTCGAGGTGATCGGTAAGTCGAAGACGAAGATCAACAAGCTTGTTCCGGAGGCCCTCGAGATTGTTGGGCTCGATGCCAAAGCGAACCGGATGCCGAATGAGCTTTCCGGCGGTGAGCAGCAGCGTGTGGCGATCGCGCGCGCGTTTGTCGACCGCCCTCGGCTTTTGCTTGCCGACGAGCCTACCGGCAACCTCGACCCCTCCACCGCCGACGACATCATGGCGTTGCTCGCCCGGATCAACCGGATGGGAACGACAGTGGTGATGTCCACGCACAACGCCCGTGCGGTCAACGACATGCGCAAACGCGTCATTGAGCTCCACCTGGGCAAGCTCATCCGCGACGATAAGCACGGGGTCTACGGGAGGGAAAGCTAATGAACTGGAACTTCATCTTCCGTGAGGGCTTCCGCGGTTTGGGCCGCAACCTCACCATGACGGTCGCGCTGATCATCACCACGGCTCTGTCCTTGGCGCTCGTGGGCGCCGGCATCCTCATGTCACAGGTAACCAGCGAGACGAAGGACCTGTATCTCGACCGCGTCGAAGTCATGGTTGAACTCAGTGATGAGGTTTCGGAGACGGACAAGGATTGTTCGTCGCAAAGCTGCACGCAGGTGCGCGATATCTTGCAGGCCGATGAACGCGTCGAGTCAGTGACTTTCCGCAACCGTGATCAGTCCTACGAGCGCTTCGTTGAGCTGTTCAAGGAGTCTGACCCGGTCCTGGTGGAGGAGACATCCCGCGATTCGATGCCGGCTGCACTGCACGTGCGGCTGGAGGATCCGACGGATACGTCGCCGATTGATGCTGTCCGCGACCTGCCCCAGGTGACCTATGTCGCCGATCAGGCCAGTGATGTCCGCGGTCTCGCTGACTCGATGGATTCGTTCCGCAACGCCACCTTCATCATCGCGGCGGCTCAGGCGCTTGCTGCGATCTTCCTGATTTCGAACATGGTGCAGCTGGCGGCGTATTCGCGCCGCGAGGAAATCAGCATCATGCGCATGGTGGGTGCCAGCCGCTGGTTCACGCAGGCCCCGTTCATTCTCGAGGCAGCTCTCTCGGTGCTCATCGGCGGGATCATCGCTACGGTTGGCGTGTGGCTGATCAAGACCCAGATTGTCGACCAGATGCTCGACCCCGTCTACCAGAATCTGCTCATTGCCCGTCTGCCGGATTCCGCGGTGTGGACCGTCATGCCGCTGGTCAGCCTCGCCGCGCTGGTCGTGTCCGGCCTTGTCGCGCAGGTCGCGCTGCGCTCCTACGTCCGGAAGTAGCCTATGGCCAAGAAGAAGAAAACCGACGGTTCCAACGTCATTGCTTCCAACCGCAAGGCGCGCCACGATTACACGATCCTGGATACCTACGAGACAGGCATCGTGCTGCAGGGCACGGAGATCAAGTCGCTTCGCGACGGCAAAGCGTCCCTCGTCGAAGCCTTTGCCACCATCGACAACGGTGAAGTGTGGCTGCGCAACCTGCACATCCCCGAGTATTCGATGGGGTCGTGGACGAACCACTCACCGCGCCGCACCCGCAAACTGCTGCTGCACCGTCGCGAGATTGACACCCTCGAGGGCAAACTGCGCGACGGCAATCGCACCCTCGTTCCCCTGAAGCTCTACCTCAAGGAGGGCCGGGTCAAGGTCGAGCTTGGTCTGGCCCAAGGTAAACAGGATTACGACAAGCGCCGCGCCATCAAGCAGCGCACCGAGGACCGCGAGATCACCCGTGATCTGGGGCGGAAGCTGAAGGGGATCAAGGCTTAAGCCTGTTTCCACCTAGACTGGGTGGCATGAAAACAGCGTTAGTGACAGGGGCGTCCCGCGGTATCGGCCGCGCGATCGCGGAGGAGCTGGGTAAGGACCATCACATCATCGCCGGGGCGTCGCGCGACGCGTCCGACATTGTCAGCGCGCTGCCCAGCGCCGAGCCGTTTGAGGTTGACCTACGCGACACCGAGGCGCTGGCCGAGGCTGTGTCGCGGATCGAGAACGTCGATGTCGTGGTGCTCGCCGCAGGTGTCCTGCACAAGGACCCCTTCGAGCAGATCACAGACGAGCAGTGGCGGGAGACGATGGACATCAATATGCTCGCGCCCGTCACGCTTACGCGCGCATTGCTGCCTGCTTTGCGACGATCGGGTGGCCTGCTTGTGACCATCAACTCCGGCGCCGGTTTCCACGGGGTGGAAGAGAACACCGCTTACTGCGCCTCGAAGTTCGCGCTGCGCGGTTTCACCGATTCACTGCGGCTGGAGGAGAAGGGGCGCATCCGTGTGACCTCGATCCACCCGGGCCGGACCGACACCGACATGCTGGCGGACCCGAAGCACGGCGACCGGCCGAAGATGGACGCGGGCAACGTGGCCAACGCCGTGCGCTTGGCGGTCGACGCGGGGCCGGGCGCGACTGTCGAGCACTTGCGTGTGGCCCCGTCAGGGATGTAAAGTAACTGCTCCTGCGGTGTTACTGTACGTTCCCGCCGCAGGAGGGAAGTGAAGTTCACTCCAAGGGGATGACTTGGTTTCGACTTCGCCGACTAAGCCAGGGGAAGCGTGCCGGTGCAGGCTGGAGACCACCGATTGAAGCGTCGCAGCATGTTATAAGCGCAGAGAAGAACTCTCAGCGTGACTACGCCCTCGCTGCCTAAGTAGCGACCGCGTGTCTGTCAGGCCGGGCTCGCTCCCGTCCCGGACCCTGGCATCGACTAGGGAGCTTGCCCTTCCACCGTGTCAGTGCGGTGATTGAAGGGGACACCTCTCACTGACTGGGCCCATCATCCGGACATGTTCGCCTGATCCGGAGGGTCGAGCAGAGATCTGTGCGGACTGCGCACGGAGAAGCCCTGGTGCGGTGGCGAAGGACGCGGGTTCAATTCCCGCCATCTCCACAACAAGCGGCCCCGGTTCTGATCAAGGACCGGGGCCGCTTGCGTTTTACCCCGTCGCGTAGACTTGGGCGCGCTATGACCACCGCGAAGACGATGTCGAAGAAGCTGGGCTGCCTCGCAGCGTGCGCCACGTTGACCGTGGTTCTGGGGGCGTGCGTGCCGGCCGGGGAGGAAGCCACCGCCGGTGCCCCTGAGTCCACTGAAAGTCACGCGGGTGGCGAGTGGGCGGGGGACACAGTGGACGTCGTCGACAACGAGGGCGCGAAAACTGTGCCGTTCAAACCGGAGCGGGTGGTGGTATTCGACCCACGCATGGCGGCGCTGTTGAAAGATCTCGGTATCGACGCAATTGTCGCGACCAGCCCCGAAGAGGCTGCAGATGCCGAACCGGATATGGTTCTGGTCGGCGCAGAAGCGTCCCACAGCGCCTCCGAGCTCCAAGATGTCGCGGGAGCGCCGGTGGTGGATCTCACTCCGCGCCCCGATCCGCCGCTGGATTGGGAAATGGTGCGTCAAGTGCAGGTTCTGGGCGTCATCTTCGACAAAGAAGAAGAAGCGGAGCAGATGGACAGCGACTTCTCCGACGCTCTCGAGCGGGCCCGCAACGCGGTCGGGGAAGACTGGTCGGCGACGGCTGTGGAAGCCAGTGGTGAAGCTGCCGAGCCCCTTCCTGCAGACGGTGGGAAGCTGTGGGGTCCCGTGATGGACATGGTGGGCCTTAAACCAGTGGAGCTGAACGAAGAGCCAGACGTCATTCTCGTCGAGGAGCGTGAACCGGATATGCGCTCGTCCGACTATGTACCGGCGTTGAAGCTGCTTCTGGATGATAAAGAGCTTGCGGAAACTCCGGCGGTTGAGAACGTGAACATCTACGTCGGCCCGTTTGACGTCCCAGAGGTGGCAGGGGCAAGCACGTACATCCTCATCCTCAATGAGTTGGCCGACCACTGGTCAATCAGCGGTTAGGAAGTGTGATGTTGGGGGAGGGGTATTGACCCCTAGGGGTCATGTGATAGGTTAGGCAAAGCTTACCAACTTTCTATGTATGGAGGATCTCCTATGAAACGTGTTTCCCGGCTCGTTGCCATCGTGACTGCTGCCTCACTGACCCTCGCCGGCTGCGCTGGCAACGCGGATGACTCTGCCGGCGATTCGGCTGAAACCACCCAGGCAGACGCCGGTTCCTCCGACAACGGTGCTGAGGGAGACGGTGCCTCCGACACGGTCACCATCGAGGACAACGAGGGATCCAAGGAGGTTCCGGTCAACCCGTCTTCCGTCGTCGCCCTGGACAACCGCAGCTTCGAGATCCTCGACGAGTGGGGCATCCAGCCCGTCGCCGCCGCCCGCGCGCTCGTGCCGGAGACCATTCCGGGCATCGCGGACAACGACGACATCATTGACATTGGTAACCACCGCGAGCCGAATCTGGAGGCGATCGTCGCTGCTGAGCCGCAGGTGATTGTTTCCGGCCAGCGTTTCTCCGAATACAACGAGGAGATTGAGAAGCTGGTTCCGGATGCAGTCCTCATCGACCTCGAGCCGCGCGAGGGCGAGCCGTTGGACAAGGAGCTCCTGCGCCAGGTCGACGCCCTGGGCAAGATCTTCGACCGCGAAGAAGAAGCCAAGAAGATGGCGGATGACTTCACCTCTGCGCTCGACCGCGCGAAGAAGGCTTACAACGATGAGTGGAAGGTCATGGCCGTCAATGTCTCCGGCGGTGAGATCGGCTACGTCGCTCCGAAGGTCGGTCGTACCTGGGGTCCGCTGTTCGACCTGCTCGGGCTGACCCCTGCTCTGGAAATCGAGGACGGCAGTGATGACCACCAGGGCGACGACATCTCCGTGGAGGCTATCGCCCAGGCGAACCCGGACTGGATGCTTGTGCTCGACCGCGACGCCGGCGTGCGCACCGAGGACTCCGCTCCCGCCCAGCAGGTCCTGGATGAGAGCCAGGCTCTGGGCAACGTCACCGCTGTGAAGGAGGGCAACATCTACATTGCTCCTGCGGACACGTACACTAACGAATCGATCCTGACCTACACCGAGATTTTCAACGTTCTTGCCGATCAGTGGGAGGCTGGCGCTTAGTGCCGCATCGCTTATCCGCGAAGACCCGCCCGCCGCTCGCCGAATGGAAGCTGCTGGCGGGTATCGCCGTTGTTGCCGGGTTGCTCGCCGTCTCGTTGGTGGTGGGACAGTACGACATCCTCGGCAACGACGACGGCGCCGACATGTTCTGGACTACCCGCGTCCCACGCACCATCGCACTCGTGCTGTCAGGGATGGCGATGGCCATGAGCGGCATGGTGATGCAGCTGCTTACCCAGAACAGGTTCGTCGAACCCACTACGACCGGTACAACAGAGTGGGCCGGGCTCGGCCTGTTGGTGGCGCTTTACTTCATCCCGAACCCTTCGCTGACTGTGCGCATGGTCGTCGCAGTGGTGTTCGCCTTCGTGGGCACCATGGTGTTCTTTGGATTCCTGCGCCGGGTGGCGCTGAAATCCTCGCTGATTGTGCCGATCATCGGGATCATGCTCGGGGCGGTGGTCAGTTCTATCTCCACGTTTTTCGCCATGCAGACCGACATGCTCCAGTCGCTGGGCATTTGGTTCGCCGGCTCCTACACGTCGGTGATCCGCGGGCAGTATGAAGTGCTGTGGGTCGTTGCCATTGTCGTTGTCCTCGTGTTCGTCTTCGCTGACCGGCTCACTGTGGCTGGCCTGGGTAAAGACATCGCCACGAATGTCGGCTTGAACTACGAGCGGGTTGTGCTGCTCGGCGTCGGTCTGGTCGCCATCGCCTCAGGCGTGGTCACAGTCGTAGTAGGCATGCTGCCGTTTATCGGTTTGATCGTGCCCAATCTGGTGTCCATGTTCCGGGGCGATGATTTGCGCTCCAACCTTCCCTGGGTGTGCCTGCTCGGCATCGCCGTGGTGACGGTGTGCGACATCATCGGCCGGACCATCATCGCGCCGTTCGAGATGCCCGTCTCGGTCATCCTCGGCGTCGTCGGTGCAGTCGTGTTCGTGGTGTTGATCATCAGGCAGGAGCGGTCATGACGGCAGGAACAAAGGAAACAACTGCAGCTCGGGCGAGGCATGTGGGGGCGTTTCAGTCGTCGACAAGCAAACGGCGTTACTGGATCGTCATCGTGTGTCTGCTGGTGCTCGCCGCCAGTCTGACGTGGGGGCTGCTCGCGTACGAGAACCCGATGGACGTGGGCACGCGGGGGTACTGGCTCATTGCGGAGCGCCGCGCGAACTCCGTCCTGGTCATGGCGCTGGTGGCGATATGCCAGGCGATGGCAACAGTGTCGTTTCACACGGTGACCGGCAATCGCATCATCACGCCGTCAATCATGGGTTTTGAGGCCCTCTACGTGGCTATTCACACGTCCACCGTCTACTTCTTCGGCGCGGTGGGTTTGACCAACGCGCGCACGGTAGAGATGTTCGTGCTGCAGCTCGTGGTCATGGTCGGGTTTTCGCTGTTGCTCTATTCATGGTTGCTGACCGGCAAGAACAACATGCACGCAATGCTGCTCGTCGGTGTGGTCATGGGCGGCGGACTCGCGAGCTTGTCCACATTCATGCAGCGCATGCTGACCCCAAGCGAATTCGACGTGCTCACAGCGCGGTTGTTCGGATCCGTGAATAACGCTGACCCGGAGTACTTTCCGGCGGCCATCCCGTTGGCGCTCGGCGGGGCGCTGTTGCTGCTGGTGCACTCGCGAGTTCTCAACGTCTTGGCGCTGGGGTGTGACCCCGCCATCAACCTCGGTGTGAACCACCGTGGCCACGCAATCTATGTGCTGGTGCTCGTCAGCCTGCTCATGGCAGTCTCGACAGCGCTGGTCGGGCCGATGACGTTCCTCGGATTCCTCGTGGCCACTTTGGCGTACCAGTTCGCGGACACCTACGATCACCGGTACATCTTCCCGATGGCTGCGCTCATCGGATTCGTCGTCATGACCGGGGCGTACTTCGTGATGAACCACATTTTCTACGCCCAGGGCATCGTGTCCATCATCATTGAACTCGTCGGCGGCGTCGTGTTCCTCGCTGTGATTCTGAGAAAGGGGTCGCTGTGATCAAGCTGTCCTCGGTCGAGAAAACGTACGGCCAAGAAACAGAGATCGGGCCGATCGACCTAGAAATTCCCGCTGGCGGCATGACCGCCCTCATCGGACCGAACGGCGCGGGCAAGTCCACGTTGCTCACCATCATTGGCCGGCTTCTGGAGCAGGACTCCGGCACCGTCACTGTGGCAGGCCACGACATCTCCGCCGTGAAGAGCAAGGAACTCGCCAAGGAATTGTCGATCCTGCGCCAGGAGAACAACTTTGTCACCAAGCTCACTGTGCGCCAACTCGTCGGATTCGGCCGTTTCCCCTACAGCAAGGGGCGCCTGACCGCCGAAGACGAGGAGATCATCTCGCGCTACATCGACTTCCTTGGTCTGCGCGGGCTCGAGGGGCGGTACCTGGACCAGTTGTCCGGCGGCCAGCGTCAGCGTGCATACGTCGCCATGGTTCTCGCGCAAGAGACGGACTATGTGCTTCTCGACGAACCCCTCAACAACCTCGACATCTCCCACTCGGTGGACATGATGCGCCACCTGCATGATGCCGCAGAGAACCTGGGTAGGACCATCATCGTCGTTCTGCACGACATCAACTTCGCGGCCCGCTACGCCGATTACATCTGCGCGGTCAAAGACGGCCAGATCGTAGAATTCGGCCCTCCCAAGGATGTCGTTCGCTCCGACCTGTTGTCCTCGATCTTCGGCACATCCATCGACGTGATCAACACCTCGCGTGGGCCGGTAGCCGCCTACTTTTAGAAGCTGGAAGCATGTGGCGCGCATTTCAGCGGTTGAGCGCCCAGTTAATACACGGTTTAGGCGCCCGTTTATGCAGGTAAACAACCGGTTCTAACAAATATTTGCGTTCTTCGGAGCTTTGGAGTTATTGTGTTGTTCCGTCGCTGCGAGACGTTACCAACTGGTAAACGGAACGTAGTGACGAAAACAAATCGAACTTACAAAGGAATTGACACGGAGTGTTGGTCTCCAGTAAAGTCGATCAAGCCGCTTCGGACGGAGCAAAGAACAAAAGTTCCCGAAGAGCGTGCGTGTGTTGTGTGAGAACTCGATAGTGTGCCAATGTTTTTTGGTTGGTTGTGTGCGACCTTGATGCCTGCACGTGTTTGTGTGTGGTGTGTGCTGGTCGGTGGTGCTTGAACCTATTGATGGGGTGTCACTGTGC
>NZ_JAGPYZ010000012.1:0-41759 GCF_024454055.1 Corynebacterium sp. CCUG 70398 | reverse complement strand
GCTGATGGTACTGCACCCGGGAGGGTGTGGGAGAGTAAGTTACCGCCGACCAACAACAACAAAAACAACTCAATACAGACACAAACAACCCCCGAGGAACGGCGCCACACAGCGCCACCCCGGGGGTTAACCGCGTCTGCCTAAACCCACGCTGGTTGTAACGATTCCTCCTCCCCCGAAGACTTCACAGATAGAACCACAAGAACGTGAAAAAAAAGGGGAAACATCATGGGTCGCACCACACTCGCAGCTACCGGGATGGCAGCTATTCTCACCACCGGAGCCGAACTCCCAGCACACGCACACACCACCCCGGCACAACCCGACACCGTAGTAGCAGCGCAAGCAGACACGACCGCAAATAGCACACGCACACGGGCCGAAGAATCCTCCGCATGGACCGAAAGTACACGCTGAATCACCAACGACCTGTCCTCGGATTTTCCGTTCAGTATTGTCAGGTGGATCTCTGCCGCAGCTTCGGTTCCGCTCGTCTTCTTGTTGATTGAATATCTTCGCTACTGGAACAAGCGGAACAACGAACTCGCTGCCGGTATCGGGCGCTAGTACCGGGTTAGTTCGACGGAGGGCGCAGCATCACAGAGAGCGATGCTGCGCCCTTATGAGTCTTTCGCCCATCCAAAGGAAACTGTAGGATGTGACCGATTCAACTCGCAGTGTCGGGTGCCGGAACGAGCGAGGAGGCTCTAGCCATGAGTAAGCACGCGTTGAATGAGGGGGAGAGTGTGCGTGATGCCGTCGATACGCGTCACGCTCCTGCAGCAGCGGCCCGCGCTGTAGCGCTCCGCAAAACGTACGGCGCCGGTGACACGCAGGTCGTCGCCCTGGACGGCATTGATGTCGATTTTGGTCGTAATGAGTTCACGGCCATCATGGGGCCGTCGGGAAGCGGCAAGTCCACGCTGATGCACACGATGGCTGGCCTGGATTCTTTCACGAGCGGCTCCGCCTTCATCGGTGACACGGACCTGTCCACTCTCAACGACAAGCAGATCACCGCGCTGCGACGTGATCGACTCGGCTTCATCTTCCAGTCCTTCAACCTTGTGCCGACTCTGACGGCGGCGGAAAACATCACGCTGCCGACCAATATTGCCGGTGGCAACGTCGATCAGGCCTGGTTCGACGAGATCACGCGGCGCCTCGGTCTGAGTAAGCGCCTGTCGCACCGTCCGAGCGAGCTGTCCGGTGGTCAGCAGCAGCGCGTCGCCTGCGCCCGCGCGCTAGTGAGCCGGCCGGAGATCATTTTCGGCGATGAGCCGACTGGCAACCTCGACTCGAACTCCTCGCGGGAGGTGCTGGAGATCCTGCGCACGGCTGTTGACAATGATGAGCAGACGGTGGTCATCGTCACGCACGACGCCCGCGCGGCTTCTTACGCCGACCGCGTTGTTTTCCTTGCCGACGGCCGGATTGTCGATGAGCTGCGCAATCCCACGATGGAGGACATCCTTTCCACGATGTCCGGAATCGAGAACTAGCCACGATGTCTTCCGCTATGACGAAAGTGTCGCTGCGTAACATCGCGGCGCACAAGCTCCGGCTCGCGCTGACTGTGCTTGCAGTCGTGCTGGGCACGGCGTTCATTTCCGGCTCCCTAATGTTCACCAACATGCTGGAGAAGACGTTCGATTCGGCTGTGGCAAGCGCCTACGCCGATAGCGACGCAGTGGTCCAGCCGGGAGAGAACGCACCGTCGCTCCCTGCGCAGCTTTACGACGACATTGCCGCTGACCCGAAGACCTCCCGGGTCAACATCAGCGCGAATAAAGCCGTTGTCATTGCTGATGCCAACGGCACGGCGTACCAGACCGGAGCGGGCATATCTACCGTCTCAGTGTACTACCCGCCGGAAGAAGCGGTAGGGGAGGCCTACGACATCACCGAGGGGGCCGCGCCGGCTGAAGTCGGTGAGGCTGTCGTGAACGAGAAGGGGGCGGAGCGCTACAACATCAACGTCGGCGACGAGATCATCGTTGTCGATCCGCAAGCCCGCCACACGATGACGGTGACGGGCATGTACACGGATGAGCTGGACCAGGGGGCGTCGTTAAGCTTGCTGGTGAATGAGCCGGCCTACCGCGACATGTCGGCCTCACAAGACACCCTCCCAGGTCTTTCCGTCGCAGCCGCGGACGGTGTGGACGCACCGGAGCTCGTCGCGCACCTGCGGGAGCAGTACCCGGACTACGAGGTCAAAGAAGGCCAAGTGCTTGCCGACGAGACCTCCGAAGAGATCCGCAACGCCCTGTCCTTCATTTCATACTTTCTGATTGCCTTCGGCCTGGTCGGTTTGTTGGTGGGCACCTTCCTCATCGCCAACACCTTCTCCATGATCGTTGCGCAGCGCACGAAGGAATTCGCGCTGTTGCGCGCGCTCGGCGCTTCGAAGGGGCAGATCACCCGCTCGGTGGTGGCGGAGGCGCTCATCGTCGGGTTCATTGGATCCGCACTCGGTGTGATCGCCGGTATGGGCATGGTCGCCGCTATCCGGGCTTTGATGGAGACCCAGGGGATGGAGCTGCCCGGCGCTGGCTGGGGCTTGTCGGTGGATGCGGTGGCAGTGCCGGTTGTCATCGGCACCATTGTGACCATCTTGTCTGCTTGGGCGCCGGCGCAGCGGGCCGGCCAGGTCGAACCGGTTGAGGCGATGCGGTCGTCGGAATCGGCGGCTCCGCAGCCTCTGAAGGTGCGCACCACCATCGGAGTGGTGTTGCTGATCGCCGGTGCAGCTTTCGCCGCGTGGGGAGTGCTGTGGGAGGACGGTTCGACAGGGCAGCGCGCGAGTCTCGTGGGAGTCGCTGCGGTCTGCGTGATCATCGGGCTGTTCTTGGCCGGTCCTGCGCTGTCCCTGCCGGTCGTTCCTGTCTTCGGCCGCGCTATCGGAGCTCCGTTCGGTGCTGTGGGTTCGCTGGCCGCAACGAACTCGCAGCGCAACCCGCGCCGCGCTTCGGCGACGGCGTTCGCGCTCTTACTCGGTGTGGCGCTGGTCACGGTGATCGGCATGTTAGGGGCGACGATGCAGCGCTCGGTCGACGACGTCTTAGAGAACGAGGTCAGCGCCGACATGGTCCTCTACGGCCCCCAAATGGGCGCGTTCCCGGTTCCGCAAGACCTGCCGGAAAAGGCCGAGGGGGTCGACGGTGTGGGCGAGGTAGTTACCTACTCCCGAACCCCGCTGACAGTCGAGGGGGAGTTCGGCTACCAGTTCGGTGACGGCGGTATCACCGACGTGATCGACGGCGACCCGGGCAATCTGATCGCCCTGGACATGGTCGAGGGCACGTCCGACCTCACTGGCGGCGGAGTCATCTTGCCTGAAGTTCTGGCTAAGGAGAAGGGGGTCAGTGTCGGCGACACTGTCGAGGTCGCGGCGCCAGGAGTGCCGGCCCCGCCCGCAATGGTCGAGGTGAAGGGGGTGTTCGGGGAGTCCAACATTCTGGAGACCTGGGTGGTCTCCAAGGACACCGCGGCTGAGCTCCTGCCGGAGGATGCGCTCAATGTCCAGATGGTCGGCGCCAACGGCGACGGCAGTGTCGACGAGGACACCTTGCGTGCGAACCTCGAGAAGGCGGTCAAGGAAGACATCGTCGTGCAAGTCCGCTCGCCCGAGGAAGTCGGCGGTGAGGCCAAGCAGATGATCAACCAGATGCTCTACATCCTCTACGCGCTGCTGTCGCTCGCGGTGGTGATTGCGATCTTGGGCATCATCAACACCCTCACGTTGTCGGTGATCGAACGACGGCAAGAGATCGGCATGCTCCGGGCCGTCGGCACGCAAAGGCGTCAAGTGCGCATCATGATCATTCTCGAATCGGTGCAGATCGCGGTCTTCGGCGCCATCGTGGGCATCATCACGGGCCTCGCGCTGGGCTGGGCATTCCTCACCGTGCTCGCAGACCAAGGTCTGGAGAATATCGCCTACCCGTGGACGATGCTGGCGATCATGCTGGCCGGCTCCGTCGTTGTCGGTGTGGTGGCGGCGTTGTGGCCGGCGCAGCGGGCGGCGAAAACACCGCCGCTCGACGCCATCGCCGAGTAGCCGGGCACGGTCACACAGTTACACGGCTACACAGTCACATAAACGCCCGCGATGCCCACAGTGTGCCGAACCACGCCGCAATGATTCCGCCGGCTGCGGTGGCTAAAACGTAGCTGGTCAACTGGCCCCATTCTTTGTGCTTAATCATGGTGCCGCCCTCTTTGGCGAGCGTTGAGAGCGTCGACAATGCGCCGCCGAACCCGGCGCCCAAGAACGCGGGCCACATTCCCGGCATGAGGGTGGAAAACCCGAAAACGGCCGATCCGACAATGTTCGCCGCCCACGTACCCACATGGGTGCCGGGCACCAGCGACAGTGCCCATCGCGCAATGCCGCCGAGGAACGCGCCGGCGCCGACCGCCATGAAGAGGATGAACACGACCTCCAGGGCTGCCTCGGTGCCCAGCGCTTCCCGGAGGCCCACGCCGACGAGGCCGTCGGGACCGACATTCCCGGGGATCACGCGGGGGCTCCGGCGCGGTTACGCAAAGCGTCGCCCAGCAGCCATGCGACGATGGCGACTGCCAGCGTGCCGAACATGTACACAGCCGCGAAGAGCGCGCTGGATTGCATGGATGCGAGGGATACGGCGGAAAACGTCGTCAAGCCTCCCAGGAAGCCTTTGCCCCAGAACTCAGGTGGATCGAACAGGCCCATCAGGAAGCACCCGACAATGTTGATCCCCAACGTCACCAGCAGTTCTGCCGGCGGGTGCGACGCCATGAGCGGCGTGAGGGCGAAACGCACCAGCGCGCCGAATGACGCTCCGAAGCCGACAACGAGTCCTTCTCTTACCACGCGGTTCACGGTAGCGGATTTTCGTGGAAATTTGTCAGCGGTGAAGGAAAGATGGGGTGTGTACCCGACGGAGACACACCAGGACTTCAAGGAGCACCCATGGCGCATGAACGAGCAGGTCAACCAGCACGCCCCGACGATCTCATCGATATGGCGGAGGTAGTCACCGCCTACTACACCCGCGACATCGACCCGCAGAACCCGGACCAACAGGTGGCGTTCGGCACATCCGGCCACCGCGGCTCCAGCTTGGACAACGCGTTCAACCAGCAGCACATTTGGGCGACCACGCAGGCGATCGTCGACTACCGTCGCGCCAACAACATCGGTGGCCCGGTCTACATCGGCCGGGACACGCACGCGCTGTCGGAGCCCGCGATGATCTCCGCGCTCGAGGTGCTCTTCGCCAACGATGTCGCAGTGCTTGTCGACGACGCAGGCCGCTACACCCCGACTCCCGCTGTCTCCCACGCGATTCTCGCGCACAACGCCACGCTGTCCGGCGGTGTGACCGGCTCGGACCCGCAGCGCGCGGACGGCATCGTGATCACTCCGTCGCACAACCCGCCGCGTGACGGAGGGTTCAAGTACAACCCGCCATCCGGCGGCCCGGCGGACACTGACGCGACGGACTGGATCGCCGCGCGCGCCAACGAGTATCTGGCGAATGACCTGGAGGGGGTGCACACGACGTCGACAAGCGGTGTGCTCGATGAGCGCGCCGGCAAGCACCCGTTCATGGCGAACTACGTTGCTGACCTGCCGAATGTCGTGGATATTGAGGCGATTCGCAGCTCCGGACTGCACATTGGAGCGGATCCGATGGGTGGCGCCAGCGTCGATTACTGGGGCGCCATTGCGGAGGCGCATGGGCTCAACCTTGACGTGGTCAACCCGCATGTGGATGCCACGTGGCGGTTCATGACTCTTGACACTGACGGCAAGATCCGGATGGACTGCTCGTCGCCGAACTCGATGGCGAGTTTGGTGGCCAACCGCGACAAGTACGACATTGCGACCGGTAATGACGCGGATGCGGACCGGCATGGCATCGTGACACCCGACGCGGGCCTGATGAACCCGAACCACTACCTCGCCGTGGCCATCGAGTACCTCTTCTCCCACCGCGACGGCTGGGGTGCGGACACGGCAGTGGGCAAGACGCTGGTGTCGTCGTCGATGATCGACCGCGTCGTCGCCTCGCTCGGCCGCGAACTCGTCGAGGTCCCTGTCGGCTTCAAGTGGTTCGTGCCGGGGCTTATCAGCGGCTCCGTCGGCTTCGGCGGGGAAGAATCCGCCGGCGCATCCTTCCTGCGCAAGGACGGCACGGTGTGGTCGACCGACAAAGACGGCCTCATCATGGACCTGCTCGCTGCGGAAATCACCGCGGTGACCGGCAAGACCCCGTCAGTCCGCTACCGTGAACTGACGGAGAAGTTTGGGGACCCCGTCTACGCCCGCACCGACGCCGAGGCGAACCGAGAGCAGAAGGCCACCTTGAAGAAGCTGTCCCCGGACCAGGTCACTGCCGACACTCTCGCTGGTGAGGACATCACGGCCAAGCTGACCGAAGCCCCTGGCAACGGCGCTGCCATTGGCGGTTTGAAGGTCACCACCGACAGCGCCTGGTTCGCCGCCCGCCCGTCCGGCACTGAGGACAAATACAAGATCTACGCCGAATCCTTCAAGGGCGCGGAGCACCTTGAGCAGGTCCAGAAGGAAGCCCAAGACCTGGTCAGTTCGGTGCTCGACGAATAAGAATCCGCTAGTGAGGGTGATAGAAACCTCATCACGGGAAACTTCCCGGCACCCCACCCATCGACTAAGGTCATTGAGGTGGCAATTAAGCAAGATGCGCAGGTAGCAGAGGCTGGCGCCGTAGACGGCGGGGACCAGTGGACAGAGGAGACGTCGACAAGCGAACGTGCGCTCGATGTGCTCTCCGCGCTCGCACGCTTCGGACTTGCCGCGATGTGGATTACGTCGGGCGCGTCGAAGCTCGGCAAACATATGACCGTGACGCAGAGCATCGAAGCGTACGAGATCTTCACTCCGCACTGGTCCGGCCTGCTGGCGAACCTTATCGGCCCACTGGAGCTCGCTGGCGGCCTTATTCTGCTGCTGGGCATCAAGATTCGCCCCGCTGGCTGGGTGTCGTTCGGTGTGCTCGTCCTCTTCATCATCGGCCTGGCATCCGCCTATGCCCGCGGACTGCAGATCGACTGCGGCTGCTTCGGGCCCGACCCGGACCACACTGACGGCGATCTGAGGTGGGCCATCATCCGCGACGTCGGGCTGATTGCCGTGACGCTATTCATGATCTACCGACCGTTTAAGAAATTCGCGCTGTACCCGTAGACTTACCTGCTGGAACAGCTTGACCCCGAATGCATAAGGTGATGCACTGTGACTTCCTCTTCTAAGTCGAACACCAAGGGTTCCACCAAGGTGTCCAACCCCAACTCGACCGGCGGCAAAGGCTTCCTCTGGGCGATCCTCGCTCTTCTCCTCGTCGGCGCGTTGGTGATCGGCCTGATCGTTTACAACGGACGCGGCGCGCAGGCTGAACGCATCGCCGAGAACGTTGAGCCCGTCGACGGCGTGAACATGGAGCTGACCGACAACATAATCACTCTGTCCGGCGAGAATAGCGACGGCGCGAAGGAAGCCTCTCTCTACGAGGACTTCGCGTGCAGCTACTGCGCCGACCTGGCGAAGAAGACTGATGCCGAAATGTTGGAGAAGATCAAGGCCGGCGAGGTCAAGGTCCACATCCAGCCGTTGGTCTTCCTGGACGGCACCGGCGAGCAGTACCAGCTCGGCCACTCCACGAACACTCTGGCCGCTGTTCTCGCGCTCGCCGATAAGGGCGAGACTGAGGCGTACTGGAACCTGCGCAAGGCCCTCCTCGAAGAGCAGGAGAGCCTGTACGGCAGCGCTGACCCGGAGAAGCTCGCCGACCTTGCGAAGGGAGTCGGTGCCTCCAAGGATGCGGTTGACGCGATCCGTAACGGCGAGTACGTCGACAAGGCCAAGGAGCTCGGAGAAGCCAACGAGAAGGACCTCGTGGACAAGACCGGTGACCTTTCCTCCCCGCGCGTGCTTGTCGACGGCAAGGATGTCGACTCCAAGCCCCTCGAGAACTGGCTCGACGACTTGCTAGCTAGCTAAAAGTCACTGGCTGCGGGCGATTTTGGTCTCGTCCGCACCCGGTGTATATTGATCGAAGTCGCTTCGCGGAGATCCGCTGAAGTTACGGGGCTATGGCGCAGCTGGTAGCGCACCACACTGGCAGTGTGGGGGTCACGGGTTCGAATCCCGTTAGCTCCACTTTTTTCAGCCCGTGGCCGTTGTGGCCGCGGGTTTTCGCATATTTTGCGGCTCTATGCACCGGTTTTCGTCTCGCACTGCAGAATTCTGAGAGTTTGGTAAGTTCTGTCGCGGATGAGGATGGTTATGCACCAGTTAGCATCCCCTCGTTTCTTTCGGCTATCCACGATCTCACCGCGCTCTTTGAAGGAGTCGTTATGCGCTTGCTCCGCACGTCCTTGACCATCACCGCCCTTACGGGTGCTCTCGCTGTCGGACTATCCGGTTGTTCGGAGCCGAGCGAGGATCCGAACGCCGGCATCGGCGCAGCTGGTGATGACACCGTCCTGACGATCTACACGTCCGAACCGGAGGAGAAGGTCGACGAGATCAACGCGGCGTTTGAGAAAGAGCACCCGGACATCCAGGTCGAGGTGTACCGCGCGGGAACTGGTGACTTGAAAGCACGCATCGAATCTGAACGTGAGTCCGGCCAGGTCGAAGCGGATCTGATGTGGGCGGCTGACGCGCCGACCTTCGAAGGTCTCAAGTCCGAAGATTTGCTCGCCGAGCTCAAAGACGTCGACACCAGCAGTGTCATGGAGGAGGCAGTTGACCCCGAGGGATACTACGTGGGCACGCGCATCATTCCGACTGTCATCGCGTACAACACGGACGTAATTGAGGAGTCGGACGCGCCAGAGTCCTGGGTGGACCTGACGGACGAGAAATTCCGCGACAAGATTGTCCTTCCGGACCCAAGTGTGTCCGGTGCGGCCGCGTTCAACGCCACCGTGTGGATGAATAATGAGGAGCTCGGGGAATCCTGGGTTGAAGGCCTGGGACAAAACAGCCCGATGATTGCGGCGTCCAACGGTCCGACGTCGCAGGAGATCGCAGGTGGCGGCCACCCGGTCGGCATCGTCGTCGACTACCTGGTGCGCGACCTCGCAGAGCAAGGCTCGCCGATCAAGGAGGTGTACGCGACGGAGGGGTCGCCGTACATCACGGAACCCATTGGCGTGTTCGCCAATTCGGAGCAGCAGGAGGCCGCGGAGAAGTACATCACGTTCTTGCTCTCGGAGGCCGGTCAGAAGCTCGCGGTCGAGCAGAACTACCTGCCGGTTATCGACGGAATCGACACCCCGGGCGATGCCCCTGGCCTGGACGATATTGAGCTGATGGACACTGACCTGGAGACGCTGACCGGGGACCGGGATCGCTCGGTGGAGTCCTTCGAGAAGGCCATGAAGTAGGGGCCGTACGTGCAGGCACAGCGTTCGCCGGGCCTCAACGTTGCCCGAATCGGGATTTGGTTACTAGCCGCTGCGATCTTCATTGCTCCGCTCGCGATGGTGGTGTCGCTCGCGCTCGGCGGGAACCAGTTTCCGACGCTTATTGAGCAAGGACTGTGGAGTGCTACCTGGAACTCGACGTACACCACGTTGTTGTCGTCACTGGGTGCAGTTCTCGTAGGCGGTGCTGTTGCGATCTTGTTGGAGCGAACCGACGTGGCCGGGTCTGGTGTGCTGCGTCTTTTCCTTCTGTCACCGCTGTTGGTGCCGCCTTTCGTGGGCGCGATTTCATGGCTTCAGCTGTTCGGCCGCAATCAGGGGCTCAATGCCGTTTTCGGCAAACCAGTGTGGGACATCTACGGTGCAGACGGAATCATCTTCCTGATGACCTTGCACTCCTATCCGGTGGTGTACGTCATTGTCTCTGCCGCGTTGCGTTCGATTCCAGCGGACCTTGAACGAGCTGCATTGGTGAGCGGAGCAGGGAACGCGACTGTCTTGCGCACGGTGACTATCCCGCTTCTCGGACCAGCCTTGCTCAGTGCTTTCACGCTCACCGCTGTGTCAAACCTGGCTGACTTCGGAATTCCGTCAATCCTCGGTTCCCCGGTGCAGTATGAAACGCTGGCCACCATGGTCTACCGGTTCATGGAATCGGGGACGGTGAGCAATCCCCTGCAGGTGGTGTCCACCGTGGGAACGGTGCTCATGCTTCTCGGCATTGCCACCGTGGTCGCCGACTACCTGGTGTCGAAGAACGCTTCCACCACGACAGGTAAAGGGTCGATGAAGCTTCCGCTAGGCAAAGCTCGATGGCCCATCACGATCATTTCCTGGGTTCTGGCACTGTCCATCACACTCGGTCCGCTTCTGGGGCTGGCTTACCGGGCGCTGTTGCCCGCCCCCGGTATCCCGATGACGCTGGACACCATTACGCTCAGCAACTTCACGAACACGTTGTCCAACCCGCGTGTGCAGGACGGTTTCCAGAACTCGTTTGTGCTCGCCGCAGGCGCGGCCCTGTTGTGCGCGCTGCTCGGGTGGAGCATTGGCCTGCTGGTGACGCGAACGCGGGCGCGTTCGAACACTGCGCTAAGTCTGCTCACGTTGCTGCCGTCGGCTCTACCGGGTCTTATCATCGGCGTCGGCTGGGTCATTGTGGGCCGCTACACGGGAATTTACAACACCCGCTGGGTGATTCTGTTGGCCTACGTATGCGCGTTCACGGCAATGGTCCTGCAGGCGGTGCGTGCACCGTTGGCGAAGACTCCACGCGCGATGGAGGAGGCAGCAGAGATCTCGGGGGCGGGCCGACTCCGCGCCCTGTGGGACACCAGTGGCCGAATGGCACTGCCAGCGGTGGCATCCGGGGCGGTGCTCGTTGCAGTCACGGCAGTTCGTGAACTCACCGTCTCGGTTCTTCTGGTCGCCCCTGGCACCACAACGATCGGTGTCCAACTTTTCAACCTGCAGCAATCCGGAAACTACAACCAAGCATCGGCGCTCGCGCTCATTTTCGCGGTCGTTGGCATCGCCGCTTTGGCCCTCACGGTGCGTAACCCCGATAAGGAGACTTAAAGATGAGCGACATCGAAATAAGGGATCTGTCCGTCAAATTCCCTGACGGGACCGAGGGGTTGAAGGACATCACCCTGGACATTTCCAGTGGCGAATTCGTCGCGCTCGTGGGGCCGTCGGGGTCGGGAAAAACCACCCTGCTGCGAACGATCGCGGGCTTCATTGCACCGTCGACAGGCGAGATCCGGATTGACGGAAAAGATCAATCCGCAACACCTCCAGCGCAGCGCAACATGGGCATGGTGTTCCAGCAGCATGCGGTTTGGCCGCATATGAGCGTTGCCGACAATGTCGCATACCCTCTGCGCCGCTCAGGTGCGGCGGGATCAGAGATCACCAGCAACGTTGAGAAGACTCTCGAGACTGTCGGACTTGCCGGTTACGGCAAACGCAAACCTGCGACCCTGTCTGGTGGCCAGCAACAGCGCGTGGCGTTGGCCCGCGCGATTGTCTCCACGCCGAAGGTGCTGCTTCTCGACGAAGCCCTCTCAGCACTCGACGAACCCCTCCGTGACTCATTGCGCCGCGAGTTGGTGTCGCTGACGAAGGGGTCCGATCTGACATCGGTGCATGTCACGCACGACCGGAAGGAAGCGCTGGCCATCGCGGACCGGATCGCGGTCTTGCGGGACGGCAAGCTGGAACAGTTCGGCACCCCGATGTCGATCGTGTCCCGCCCGGCTACTGCCTGGGTGGCGTCGTTCATCGCCGATGCGACACTGTTGGAAGGTGTGGTTGCAGGCGGACGCGTCACCGTCGATAAGCCGGCGTTATCGTGGCCCGTCGACAATGTCACGGTTGTGTCGGAAGACGGTGATGCGTCTGAGAACCAGCGTCTCCTCCAGGACGGTCAGCAGGTCACTGTGGCGGTGCTGCCGGAAGCTGTTTCCATTGACTCGTCATCCTCGGGCACTGAAGTAACTGCTACCGTCACGTCCGCTTTGTTCGAGGTCAGCGGGTTCTCCGTGACCGTCGACCTGGACGGGACAGAGTTCCGTGCGTGGACATCCACCAGCTCTGCGCCCGAGGTGGATGATCAAGTGCAGGTGGAGATCCGTCAACCGCTGGTCTACGTAGACAGCCCGGCGGATGCCTAACATACGGCCATGAGCGCGTGGCCGGACGGAGAACACGGTGTTGTTGATCTTCCGGACGGGTCGCGCCTCAAGGGTGGTAGTTGGAAAAGACTTCGACGCACGCGGCGCAACTATCCGGATTTTCTAGTTCTTCTACTCGGACGTGAACCTGTCGAGGTTCCGTGTCCACATATTTGGGTGCGATGGCCAGATTTCGGTGTCCCCACATCAACTGATCAAGCGGTCGCTGCTCTTCAGCTCGCACGAGAACGGTCTCGGAACGAAAAGGTTGCCATCATGTGCGGCAGTGGGGTCGGGCGCACTGGCACTGCGCTCGCATTACTCACTGTTTTCGATGGACTTTCTGCGGAAGAAGGAATCCGGTGGGTGTGGGAGAACTACCATCCCCGCGCTGTTGAGACGCCGTGGCAGCGCAGGTGGTTGAAATCGATTGTGCTGGATGATCGCCGTTAGGGCCAGCTCAGTCAGCGCAAGATGGCGGGGTGGTGAGAGCGGGTAGCATCGACGCCATGACACAGCCGATCGTCGCAGCCCAAACAGTGAAGACACCGGTGGGGGAGCTGGGGTTAGAAGCGTCGGAAAGCGGGCTCGTGCACGTTGTCTTTGGAGCTGTGCACGGCGAGAGCAATGCCGTCACGCGCCAGGCGGCAGCCGAGATTGAACAGTACTTCGCCGGTGAACGTCGAGACTTCACCGTACCGCTCGACCGCTCCGGCGATGGGTTTCGCACGCAAGCGCAGGCTGCACTGAGTGACATCAAATACGGCTGCACAGAAACATACAGCGAGCTTGCGGCGCGTATCGGCAATCCGTGGGCGGTGCGGGCAGTCGGTTCGGCATGCGCGACGAACCCACTGCCGATCGTCGTGCCGTGCCACCGCGTACTGCGCAGCGACGGATCACTCGGCGGCTACGCCGGCGGACTCGAGATGAAGCAGTACTTGCTGGATCTAGAGCAGAACAACGCCGCGCGCAGCTAGCGTGGAGGCATGACTGCTCCCCAGACTTTCACTAAGACCGGAACTGGACCCCGCGCCGCTGAAGCTGAAGCGGCCTATTTGCGCTGGCTGCGGGAAGGGTCGAACGCTGTCGTCGAGGTTTACAGCGTCAATGTGGAGGCGAACACCCTGACTATCGAGGAGGTCGCGTCCGCCCGGCCAACGCGTGAGGCTGCGCACCGCGCCGGGGAGGAGCTCGCCGCGATCCACGCCATGGGTGCAGACGCCTTTGGCGCGCCTGCAGAGGGTTGGGATGGGCCGAACTATATTGGCCGCGCGCAGCAGGATTGCATCCCGGTGCCGCGCTGGGCGGAGTTCTTCACGGAGCAGCGCGTGCTGCCGTTCGCGGAAAAAGCCCACAAAGGCGGAACGCTGAGCGCCGATGGGCTGGAGACAGTGAAACGCGCGTGCGAGGCACTCGTCGCGGAGGATGAAGACGCCCCGCTCGCGCGCATCCACGGCGATCTGTGGGCGGGCAACCTGTTGTTCTCGCCGGACGGCCCGCGGTTCATCGACCCGGCGGCGCACGGCGGACACCCACTGACAGACATTGCGATGCTCGAGCTCTTTAGCGCTCCGTACGTTAGCGAGATCGCATCGGGCTACCTCGTCGCCGGCGGCGACCTCGGCCGCGACTGGGAGGCCCGCATCCCGATCCACCAGCTTCACCCGCTCGCGGTGCACTGCTACACGCACGGCGCGAGCTACGCCCGCCCGCTTATCGACGCCGCCGAGCGCACCCTCGACCTCACCCGTTAGGGGATTGAACTACTGGTTGTAGCTGCTAAAATCGCAATGTAATACACGTACTACAAACGAGGGTCTGCACCATGGGCGAGGTTGAACGCAAGCTCCAAGAGCTTCTCGCAGAACACCACCGTTCCCACACGGTGTCTATGCGTGAGTTGAACCAGCAAACACGCAGGGTGATCGATCGTGTGCAATCGGAGGGGGTTGCTTTGACCATCACAGACCGCAGCAAGCCGGTTGCGGAAATCCGGCCACTGAGCCAGCGAACCGGAATTGACCGGTTAGAGGACCTCGGACTGATCATGCAGAGGGGCGTACCCATGGAGATCAACTGGGAGCCCATTGAGGGAACCGGTTATTCGCTTGAGCAATTCCTCGAAGACCGCAAGGACAACCGCATTGACGCGGCGCTGAGTAGTGAATTCTAGTGGTGCGGTTTACGTAGACACGTCAGCGCTCATTCCGCTCGCCGTCTCCGAAGTGCATAGTGCGTGGGCGAAGCAAGTGCTCGACGATAAAGATCTCGTCAGTTCTGTGATCGGAAAAGTCGAACTCGCCCGTGTTCCCAAGAGAACGGAAGAGTTTGGCGCACAGATCCTCGGCCTTGCGGCGAAACTGAGTCTCGTCGGTTTGAATAGCGAGGTCGTGGAATTTGCAGGGGCGATACCTGGTTTCCTGAAGGCGCTCGACGCTATTCATCTGGGGACCTGGCTTCTATTGCGTTCTCGTGAGTTCCACTGTGATTTCGTCACGGCAGATCGACAGTTAGCGCGTGCAGCCACGACTGTCGGTGCAACGGTCATCCATCCGTTTGGAAGCGAACTCTAGGTTCTCGGGGCGGGGGCGTCAACGCCACCACGTGTCGGCGGGACCAGGCGGAAGGTGGCGCTTGTGCTGGCCGACGGCCCACAGGTGCTCGAGACGCTTTGCCGCATCGTCGGGAACCTGCTTCCCCTCGAGATAGTCGTCGATGTGGGGGTAGGTGATGCCGAGGGCTTCTTCGTCGGGAAGCGCTGGGCGATCGTCCTCGAGATCGGCGGTGGGCACCTTTTCATAAAGGCGCTTGTCGGCCCCGAGGTGTTCCAGAAGCTGGGCGCCCTGGCGTTTGTTGAGGCCCGCGAGAGGGACGAGGTCGGCCGCCCCGTCGCCGAACTTGGTGAAGAAGCCGGTGACGTTTTCCGCCGCGTGGTCGGTGCCCACGACGAGGAGGCCGAGCTCGCCGGCGATCGCGTACTGGGTGATCATGCGCATGCGGGCTTTGACGTTGCCTCTATTGAAGTCGGTGAGCTCGGCCCCGTCGAGTGCGGCGGCTACTGCGCCTCCCATTGCTGTCGTGGCCGGTTCGATGTCGACGGTGACACGGCGGTCAGGCTGGATGAAGTCCAACGCGAGCTGCGCGTCATCCTCGTCGGACTGCACACCGTGGGGGAGACGGACGGCGACGAACTGGCACTCGCTGGAGGGGTCGTTGGCACGGACCTTTTCCACGGCGAGCTGTGCGAGCCGTCCGGCGAGGGTGGAGTCCTGCCCGCCGGAGATCCCCAGCACGTAGCCGCGGGCACCAGTCACGGCGAGGTAATCGGCGAGGAAATCGACGCGGGCGGCGACTTCCTCCGCTGGATCGATAAAGGGCTTCACAGCCAGCGCGTTCACTATCTCTCGCTGCGTGTTCCGGTCGGAGTCTGACATGACAGCCATGGTAGCCGGGTGCACTATGTGGGGCATGACTTCAACTGAGGCTGTGTCCACCACGAGTTCTACAGCATCGGCGCAGCAGCGCAGGTACGTCCGTACGGTCGCCGCGATCGCGGCGTTCGGCGGGCTTCTTTTCGGTTATGACACCGGCGTGATGAGCGGCGCCTTGCTGTTCATCACGCCCGAGTTCGGCATGTCGCCCGCGCAGGAGGGCATGGTCACCGCGATGTTGCTCGTCGGCGCTGCACTCGGCGCTGTCAGCGGCGGGGCAGTGGCGGACAAGTTGGGCCGTCGTGTGACGCTCATTCTGGGCGGAGTGCTCTTCGTCGCCGGGTCGGTGTGGTGCGCGCTGGCGACGTCTCCGGAGATGCTCGGTACGGCCAGGGCATTCCTGGGTGTTGCAGTGGGTGCGGTATCGATTGTCACGCCGATGTACATCTCGGAAATGGTGCCGGCAGCGGTGCGTGGTCGGCTCGTGTCGCTCAACACGCTGATGATTGTGGTGGGGCAGTTGCTCGCGTACGTGGTCAATTCGCTTCTCGCACCGTCGGGCAGCTGGCAGCTCATGCTGGGTGCGGCGGCGGTGCCGGGCGCTGTCTTGGCTGTGGGCATGGTGTTCTTGCCGGACACGCCTGTCTGGCTGTCGCGGCATGGGCGTATCAGCGACGCCCGCGCCGTCGCCTCCCGCACCGGCATCGACACCGACGAACTCGCGCAGGCAACGCGCGAGGACGCGGAGGTGCGTGCAGCTCAGCAGGGCCAGTGGCGCACCTTGGCGGGGTCGAGGTGGATGCGCATGACGGTGCTCGTGGCCGCTCTGCTGGGTGTGACGCAGCAGATCTCCGGTGTCAATGCCATCGTCTACTTCGCTCCGACGATGATGAACAACGTCGGGGTGTCTACTCAGAACTCGGTGTACACCTCGATGGTGATTGGTCTGGTGTCGGTGGTGGCCTGTTACATCGGCCTGCAGCTAGTGGACAGGATCGGCAGGAAGCGGCTGCTGCTCGGCGGTCTGACGCTGAACGTGATCTTCCTGGTGCTGCTGGCGGTGGTGTACCGGGCGGCTGAGGCGAATACGTCGTTAGCAATGCTCGCGCTGGCGTTCATGGCGTTGTTCATTGCTTCCCAACAAGCTGCGGTGTCGCCGACGACGTGGCTGCTCATCTCCGAGCTGGTGCCTCCGCAGATCCGCGGCGTGGGAATGGGTGTGGCGGGTCTGGCGCTGTGGATGGCGAACTGGGCGGTGGCGCAGTTCTTCCTGCCGCTCGTGGATACCGTGGGGGCGACGGCGACGTTCGTGATGTTCGCGATGTGCGGTGTCGCGGCCGCCGGATTTGTCAAGGTCATGGTTCCGGAGACGGTGGGCCGCACCCTCGACAGTGTGGCTGGTGAGATGAAGCAGCGTTTTGGTGGTTAAGGGGCTGCTCGGGTAACATGGTCCCCCGTTGTGCGGCAGCGCCTGTCTTGGCGCGCCGTGATAAATAGAGGCACTCACGCAGAGCCTATTGTGTCAGCAGAGTCAACAAAGAAAGGAGCGCCCGATGAAGGTCCGCAAGTCGCTTCGGTCGCTGAAGAACAAGCCGGGCGCCCAGGTTGTGCGCCGCCACGGCAAGGTGTACGTGATCAACAAGAAGGATCCGCGTTTCAAGGCCCGTCAGGGTTAAGCGGTTCTTAGCGCCAGCGCCCCCGTCTTGCGTGCGAAAGCTCGCGGCGGGGGCGCTCTCCATTTTCCAAAGAATGTGAAATAAGTCACTTTTCCGGGAAAATTTCACCCGTGTAAGCCATTCTGGACGCGTAAAACATTCCGGGGTAACTACATGTAGGTGATTTAGTGGCCGTATCCTGCAAATACCATGATTGTAACTACTATATGTAGTAGTGGTTGCTTGTTTTTCCTACAACGTATAGTGTTTCAAAGTGTTCGCCCCCGGGATGTGAACAGCTGGTTGTTCCCCGGAAGCCAACAGGCCCAAGTGCCACGTTCAAAGCCGTGTAATCAGAGCAGTTTTCCCGAGCAGAAAAGAGTCGTCCCCGCCATGTCCATCACCCTCTACACCAAGCCCGCATGCGTGCAGTGCAACGCGACCAAGAAGGCCCTCGACCGCGCAGGTCTGAACTACACCACTGTGGACATCTCCCTGGATGATTCCGCCCGCGACTACGTGATGGCGCTGGGTTACCTGCAGGCCCCGGTCGTGGAAGTTGACGGTGACCACTGGTCCGGTTTCCGTCCGGACCGCATCCGCACCCTCGCTGAGGCTGCCGCCTAAGCTCGATTCCCACTGCCCGTTAAGCCGTCACCAGCTGGCGGCTTATCGTATGCCCGAAGATAGGTGAGTAGCGCATGCTGGTGGTTTATTTCTCCTCTACGACGGAGAACACGCACCGGTTTGTCGGCAAGCTGGGTTTGCCGGCGGCACGCATTCCGCTGCGCCGCACGCAGCAACCACTGACAGTGGAGAAGCCCTATGTCTTGGTTGTGCCGACGTATGGGGGAGGGGCGTCGATAAGCGAAGGGAACTCGCGCCCCGTGCCACCGCAAGTTATCCACTTTCTCAATGACCCGCACAATCGCGGGTTGCTGCGCGGTGTGATCGCGGGAGGCAACTCCAACTTCGGCCCTGATTTCGGCCGGGCAGGCGAGGTGATCTCCGCTAAGACGGGCGTGCCCTACCTCTACCGCTTCGAAATGATGGGCACCGAATACGACGTCACGCACGTGCGTGATTCTCTTATCGCCCACCGCGAGCGGCTCGGGTTGGACCCGATGACATCCACGGAAAAAGATCGGCTCGACGGGCACGTGCAGACCCGCGTCGACGACAGCGCGCGACGGCTTGCACAGTTGCGCGAGCGCTACCAAACGGTGTGAAAACAGACTTCACAACTTCATAGCTGTACCTCTCCTATAAACGCTCCATGAACTCCCGCACAAGAAAGGCCCGACTACAGTGACCGCCACAACGGGAAAGACCGTCGCTGAGCCCGTCGACACGGCAGATCAGCTCGACTACCACGCGCTCAACGCGCTGCTGAACCTTTATGACGAGAACGGCCACATCCAGTTCGACAAAGACCGTGAGGCCGCGAACCAGTTCTTCCTCCAGCACGTCAACCAGAACACCGTCTACTTCCACGACCTGGAAGAGAAGATGAACTACCTGGTGGAGAACAAGTACTACGAGCCGGACGTCATCAAGGCCTACGACTGGGACTTTGTGAAGTCCACGTTCAAGCGGGCCTACGCCTTCAAGTTCCGCTTCCAGTCCTTCCTCGGCGCGTACAAGTACTACACCTCCTACACGCTGAAGACCTTCGACGGCCGCCGCTACCTGGAGCGTTTCGAAGACCGCGTGGCCATGACCGCACTGTTCCTCGCCGACGGCAACGAGGAGATCGCCTCCGCGCTTGTCGACGAAATTATGACCGGCCGGTTCCAGCCCGCCACCCCCACCTTCCTCAACGCGGGTAAGGCACAGCGCGGCGAGCTGGTGTCCTGCTTCCTGCTGCGTATCGAGGACAACATGGAGTCCATCGGCCGCGCCATCAACTCCTCCCTGCAGCTATCGAAGCGCGGTGGTGGTGTGGCGCTGCTGCTGAGCAACATCCGCGAGTCCGGCGCGCCGATTAAGCACATTGAGAACCAATCCTCCGGTGTCATCCCCGTGATGAAGCTGCTGGAAGACTCCTTCTCCTACGCCAACCAGCTCGGCGCCCGCCAGGGTGCTGGTGCGGTGTACTTGAACGCGCACCACCCGGACATCATGCGCTTCTTGGACACCAAGCGTGAGAACGCGGACGAGAAGATCCGCATCAAGACGCTCTCGCTCGGTGTGGTCATCCCGGACATCACCTTTGAGCTGGCCAAGCGCAACGACGACATGTACCTGTTCTCCCCGTACGACGTCGAGCGCGTTTACGGTGTGCCGTTCGCCGACATCTCTGTCACGGAGAAGTACGACGAGATGGTGGAAGACCCGCGCATCCGCAAGACGAAGATCAAGGCGCGCCAGTTCTTCCAGACGATCGCCGAGATCCAGTTCGAGTCCGGCTACCCGTACATCCTCTTCGAGGACCACGCGAACCGTGCGAACCCGGTGAAGACGGGCCGGATCAACATGTCCAACCTGTGCTCGGAGATTCTCCAGGTCAACTCTGCCTCCGTGCTCAATGAGGACCTGACGTACGACACGATCGGCCACGACATTTCCTGCAACTTGGGCTCGCTCAACATTGCGATGGCAATGGATTCGGACAACTTCTCCCGCACCGTCGAGACCGCCATTCGCGGCCTGACGGCTGTCGCGGACAAGACCTCGATCGATTCGGTGCCGAGCGTGCGCGAGGGCAACGATGCCTCGCACGCCATCGGCTTGGGCCAGATGAACCTGCACGGCTACCTCGGCCGCGAGCACATCGAGTACGGCTCCGAGGAAGGCCTGGACTTCACCAACGCCTACTTCGCCACGATCATGTACGAGTGCCTCAAGGCCTCCCACAAGATCGCCGTAGAGAAGGGCCAGCGCTTCGCGGGCTTCGAGGACTCCGAGTACGCCAGCGGCGAGTTCTTCGACCGCTACAACCCGGCCGACTTCCAGCCGAAGACGCAGCGCGTCAAGGAGCTTTTCGACGGCTCCTCCGCCCAGCCCCCGAGCGCTGAGGAATGGGAGCAGCTCAAGGCCGATGTCGCCCGCGACGGCATTTACAACCGTTACCTGCAGGCGGTTCCGCCGACCGGCTCGATCTCCTACATCAACAACTCGACCTCGTCGATCCACCCGATCGCCTCCAAGATCGAGATCCGCAAGGAAGGCAAGATCGGCCGCGTCTACTACCCGGCGCCGCACATGGACAACGAGAACGCTGACTACTTCAAGGACGCGTACGAGATCGGTTTCGAGAAGATCATCGACACCTACGCTGAAGCCACGAAGTACGTGGACCAGGGCCTGTCGCTGACGCTGTTCTTCAAGGACACCGTCACCACCCGCGACATCAACCGCGCCCAGATCTACGCGTGGCGCAAGGGCATCAAGACGCTCTACTACATCCGCCTGCGCCAGATGGCGCTCGAGGGCACTGAGGTTGAGGGCTGCGTGTCCTGCATGCTCTAGGTTTTCTGTGCCCTGTCGCACCCCGAGGGTCGGAACCATCGCGTTCCCCCCTCGGGGTGCGACATTTTTGGGGGAGGGGTTGGGTGCGTCGTCAAGCAAATGCCCGTAACCCTCTAGGATGGGTGGCATGACCCACGAGGAGACCCACGATTACGAGGCGTACGTCGAATCCCACCCCGCGCCTTTGAAGGCCGTGAACTGGAACAGCATCCCTGACGACAAAGACCAGGAGGTATGGGACCGCCTCACCGGCAACTTCTGGCTGCCGGAGAAAATCCCGGTGTCCAACGACATCCCGAGTTGGAACACGCTTAACGACGCAGAACAGCTGTCCACGATGCGCGTGTTTGCCAACCTGACGCTGCTGGACACGATCCAGGGCACCGTCGGTGCGGTCTCCCTCATCCCGGACGCGAAGACACTGCACGAGGAGGCTGTGTACACCAACATCGCGTTCATGGAGTCCGTCCACGCGAAGAGTTACTCGAACATCTACATGACGCTCGCGTCGACACCGCAGATTAACGATGCCTTCCGTTGGACCGAAGAAAACGCCGAGGTGCAGCGCAAAGCCAAAATCATTCAGAGCTACTACTGCGGCGACGATCCACTCAAGCGCAAGATCGCCTCGGTGATGCTGGAGTCCTTCCTGTTCTACTCCGGCTTCTACCTCCCGCTGAACTGGTCGGTGCACTCCAAGCTGACCAACACCGCCGACATCATCCGCCTGATCATCCGCGACGAAGCAGTGCACGGCTATTACATCGGCTACAAGTACCAGGTCGGCCTGCGCGACGAGTCCCAGCAACGCCAGGACGAGCTCAAGGAGCACGCCTTCGACCTGCTCTACGACCTCTACGACAACGAGATCCAGTACACCGAGGACCTCTACGATCCGCTCGGCTGGACCGAGGACGTCAAGCGCTTCCTGCGCTACAACGCCAATAAGGCACTGAACAACCTCGGTTACGAGGGACTTTTCCCGGTCGACGAGACGCGCGTGTCGCCCGCCATCCTGGCATCGCTTGCCCCGAACGCCGACGAGAACCACGACTTCTTCTCCGGCTCCGGCTCCTCCTACGTCATCGGTAAGGCCGAGGACACGCAGGACGACGACTGGGACTTCTAACCCGTCCCTGACCTGTGGGTCCCATGCCCCGACTGGTCCATTTTTGGGCCGGCCGGGGCATTCTTTGGCTTAACCTATTCCGGGGTTATACCGCCCCCGTTCTGGGTTGAAATCCGGGCATCGCCGGGCATGCGGTAGTCGGGTGCCTGGTGGTTACAGCCCAGTTCAGGGCTGTGAGCTGGGGGAGTGGTTGCCCCCGGAATGAGCAGCGCGAAGAGGCTGCACGTCATCTGGATTTTCGCTGGACCGCTGGTTAAGATGAAGCGGTATTAGCCGCGCCCTATCTATGCTCTCTGCGAGCTGATTCTCGTCAGCTCCGGGAAGGCTTGGCCGGGGCGCCCCCGGGAAATCCCACTGGGGGTGGAGCGGCTGAGGTTAATTCAGGAGGATACGTATGACTGCTGTGGCACCACGGCTCGACGCTGATGTCGTCGAGGCTGCACCGGCACGGCCGGAGCCGACCGGCAAGGCCCGCAAAGGCACCCGCCTTTGGGACCTGATGACCACCACGGACCACAAACAGCTGGGCATTTTCTACATCATCTCGGCGTTTATCTGGTTCTTCGTCGGTGGCCTGATGGCCCTGTTGATCCGCGCGGAGCTTTTCTCCCCGGGTCTCCAGTTCCTTTCCAATGAGCAGTTCAACCAGCTGTTCACCCTGCACGGCACCGTGATGCTGCTGGCATTCGGTACCCCGATCGTGTGGGGCTTCGCCAACTTCGTTCTGCCGCTGCAGATCGGTGCCCCGGATGTCGCTTTCCCGCGTCTGAACGCGTTCGGCTTCTGGATCACTACCGCTGGTGTCATCGCCATGCTCGCCGGCTTCCTCACCCCGGGTGGCGCTGCCGACTTCGGCTGGACCATGTACATGCCGCTGGCTGACTCGATCCACACCCCGGGTGTGGGCGCTGACCTGTGGATCCTCGGTGTCGGTGCAACCGGTATCGGTACCCTGGCCTCCGCCATCAACATGGTGACCACCGTGCTCACCCTGCGTGCGCCGGGCATGACCATGTTCCGTCTGCCGGTGTTCACCTGGACCATCTTCGTGGCCTCCATCCTGGCCCTGATGATCTTCCCGCTGCTGACCGCTGCAGCCCTCGGTGTGCTCTACGACCGCAAACTCGGCGGCCACATCTTCGACCCGGCCAACGGTGGCGCCATTCTGTGGCAGCACCTGTTCTGGTTCTTCGGCCACCCCGAGGTCTACGTCCTCGCACTGCCGTTCTTCGGTATCATCTCCGAGGTCATCCCGGTCTTCTCCCGCAAGCCGGTCTTCGGCTACATCGGCCTGGTCTTTGCAACCCTGGCCATCGGTGGCCTGTCCATGGCTGTGTGGGCGCACCACATGTACGTCACCGGTGCGGTTCTGCTGCCGTTCTTCTCCTTCATGACCTTCCTGATCGCTGTTCCGACCGGCGTGAAGTTCTTCAACTGGGTGGGCACCATGTGGAACGGCCACCTCACCTTTGAAAGCCCGATGCTGTGGTCCGTCGGCTTCCTGTTCGTGTTCCTCTTCGGTGGTCTGACCGGCATTATGCTGGCTGCCCCGCCGCTGGACTTCCAGCTGTCTGACACCTACTTCGTTGTCGCGCACTTCCACTACACCCTCTTCGGTACGGTCGTGTTCGCGTCGTGCGCAGGCATCTACTTCTGGTTCCCGAAGATGACGGGCCGCATGCTCGACGAGCGCCTGGCGAAGATCCACTTCTGGCTCGTCATGATCGGCTTCAACATGACCTTCCTGGTCCAGCACTGGCTGGGCAACATGGGTATGCCGCGCCGTTACGCCGACTACCTGGACTCCGACGGCTTCACCCTGCTGAACCAGATCTCTACGATCGGCTCCTTCATCCTGGGTATCGCCTTCCTGCCGTTCATCTGGAACGTGTACAAGTCCTGGCGCTACGGCGAGGTCGTCACCGTCGACGACCCGTGGGGCTACGGCAACTCCCTGGAGTGGGCAACCTCCTGCCCGCCTCCTGGCCACAACTTCACCTCCCTGCCGCGTATCCGCTCTGAGCGCCCCGCGTTCGAGCTGCACTACCCGCACATGGTGGAAACCCTGCGCCGTGAGGCCCACACCGGCCACCACGACCCGCGCTCTGAGGCAACCACCCCGGAAGAGAACGAGCACACTGGCTCTGACTCCCGTGAGTCCGAGACCGTGACCTCTGCTTCGCAGCGCACTGCCACGGAGACCGTGACCAAGGTGCGTCCGGCAGACGGCCGCGACTCCGGCTCCACCAAGGCGACCGACTAATAGGCCACTCCTGAACTAACCGGCAGGCCCCGCTCCCCACATCGTGGAGCGGGGCCTGTTGCTGTAGGTTCGAATTCATGACGTATTCGGTGACCCTTCAACCCGGCCTCCAGCACGCAGTGATCACGTTGTCGGGGGCTGATCACCCCGGTGTGAGTGCGGCATTCTTCGCGGTGTTGTCCCAGCACGGGGCGCAGCTGCTGGACGTTGAGCAGGCGCAGTTCCGTGGCCGTCTTGCTCTCGCGGCGTTCGCGGGCGTCACCACGAGCGGTGTCGAGGCGCTACGCCACGACCTTGAAGCGGCACCGGAGCTGGCGGACCAATCGGTGACCATCGAGACGGACGAGGCATCTTTGGCTCCGCAGCGTCGCCGTTCCACCCATGCTGTGGTCGTGCTGGGCGATCCGGTGACGGCGGAGGCGGTCTCTGAAATCGGCCGCACCCTCGCGGACTTCGGTGCGAACATCGACCGTATCCGCGGCATTTCTGATTACCCGGTGACGGGATTGGAGTTGTCGATCACCATTCCTGGTTCCGGCGACGAGGTCAGCCACACGGTGCGCCAAGCGTTAGCGGAGCTCACCACAGCTCTCGGCGTCGATATCGCGATTGAGCGCGCTGGTCTGGCCCGCCGCTCGAAACGCCTGGTGTGTTTCGACTGCGATTCGACCCTCATCACGGGCGAGGTCATCGAGATGCTCGCTGCTCACGCGGGTCGTGAAGCGGAGGTCGCCGAGGTCACCGAGCGCGCGATGCGCGGGGAGCTGGACTTTGAGGAGTCGTTGCGCGAGCGCGTCGCAACGCTGGCGGGGCTGGGCGCGTCGGTGCTTGACAGCGTCGCACGCGACATCGAACTCACTCCCGGAGCCCGCACAACGATCCGCACGTTGAAGCAGATGGGCTACCGCACCGCGGTTGTCTCGGGCGGGTTCATCCAGGTGCTCGAGCCGATGGCGGCCGACCTGGACCTCGATTACGTGCGCGCGAACACGCTCGAGATCGTGGACGGCAAACTCACCGGAAAGGTGATCGGCAAAGTCGTCGACCGGAAGGCGAAGGCGGAGTTCCTCGCCGAGTTCGCTGAAGATTCGGGCCTGCGTTTGTCCCAGACGGTGGCGGTCGGCGACGGTGCGAATGACATCGACATGCTCACCGCGGCCGGTCTGGGCATCGCTTTCAATGCGAAGCCAGCGCTGCGCGAGGTCGCGGACACCTCGGTCACCCACCCGTTCCTGGATTCGGTGCTGTACATCATGGGCGTGCCGCGCCATGAGATCGATACGCTCAACGAGGAGCAGGGTATCGACGGCAAAGTCGCACTCGATTAATGCCGGAAACAGCTGACACAGCCGCGCTCATCGCGGCAGCGCACCGCTTCCTAGCCGGGAGCCTTGCCGACGACCACCGCGGCGCAGAAGACCCAGACGATCCCGCCACCGTTCAGGCGATGCAGATCGCGCTGCACATTCCGAAAGCGGACCCGCCGCAGCGTAATGACGCTCTGGTGGCCGCTGCCCAAGCCGCTGCAGCTGTGTGTCTCGACCCGCGCGCGGGGGAGGAGTCCGCCTGGCGCGACGCGCTAGCACAGTGGTACGGCCACCGGATCCGCAAGATCGCGCGGCGTGCCCGCGGTGCCGCGTGGGAGAACGCGCAGACGCTGCCCGGCTGCACGTTCCGATCCAGCGCAACGGGTCCGGTCGCCGAAGCTCGCGCGTTCATTCCGTCCGCCGTCGGGGAGGTTCCGCACGCGATCAGCAAACTGCAGATCAAAGGCACCGACCTCCCGCACGATGACCTGCCGGCGCCCAGTGTCGGTGGCATCGAGATGTCATCGGTGCCAGTGATTCTTGTCGACGACTCGCTCGCAATGACCGCGGGTAAGGCCGCCGCCCAGGTCGGCCACGGGTCGATGCTGCTTGCCGCGCAGATGAGCGAAGCGTGGGCGGTGCGCTGGGCTCTCGACGGCTTTCCCCTTGCGGTCCGCGAGGTGCCACGGGAGCTTATCCGCGCCACCGCGGCGCTTCCCGCGTCTGTCCCCGTCCGCGATAGCGGCTTCACGGAGGTCGCTCCAGGGTCAGTGACGGTGGTGGCGCATCCTGGCGCTTACTCCGCGGAAGACTCGGCCGAGGACTTCTCAGCAGGCTGAGCCACGAGTCGGCGCAGCGCGCCGCGCACCACTTCGGGGTCTGTCGTCTCCCAAAAGTCGGGGAGGGACGCGCGGAGGAAGGATCCGTAGCGCTTTGTCACCAAACGGCTGTCCAGGACGGAGACGACGCCGCGGTCGGTGGTGCTGCGCAGCAACCGGCCGGCACCTTGGGCGAGCAGGAGTGCGGCGTGGGTGGCGGAAACATCCATGAACCCGGAACGGCCGGCGGCGTCGGCGGCGCGGGAGCGGGCCTGGAGCAGCGGGGCATCGGGGCGGGGGAAGGGGATCCGGTCGATCATGACGTGGGAGAGGGAGCGGCCGGGGACATCGACACCCTGCCACAGGCTCAAGGTGCCGAACAGACACACGTTCTCCCCGGCGGCGAACTTGTTCACCAGTGCGCCGATGGTGTCGTCGCCTTGGACCAGAATGTCGAACGGCAACCGAGAGCGCAAAGCGTCCGCGGCTTCTTGTGCGGCACGGCGAGAGGAGAACAATCCCAGCGTCCGCCCGCCGGCCGCGGTGATGAGCTCAGCCATCTCGTCGAGGGTGCCCTCGCTGATGCCGTCGCGGCCCGGCGGCGGCAAGTGCTTAGCGGTGTAGAGAATTCCAGAGCGACGCGGGTCAAAGGGGGTGCCGGCGTCGAGGCTGTCCCAGGTGCCGTCGGGAAGCCCCCAGGCCGCGGCCATCGCGCGGAAGTTGCCGCCTACAGCAAGGGTGGCGGAGGTGAGCACGACCGTCTGCTCACCAAACAGGTTGTCGCGCAACAAGGCCGACACCGATAGCGGTGCCACTGAAACGGAGGCGGACTCCGGGCTGGAGGAGGCGCTGCGGGCGAGCCAGACGACGTCGAAGTGCTTAGCGGGGTCATCTTCGTCGAAGACGCTCAAGATGCGATCGAAGGAGGTGTACAGCTCGCCTACGTGGTTGCGCAAGTTCTCCCGCTCGGCTGCGGTCTCCGGGTCCTTGGTGGCTTCACCCTCCGGGGCGCGGGCGATGGCCTCGCCCGTGCGGCGCAGTTCATCCTGCACTGCGACGAAGGCGGCGCGGGCGGGATCCGAGATCGTTTCCCAGCGGCCAGGGGATTCGGTGTCGAGGACGGCGGCGAAGTCGTCGATAAGCTCCTCGAGCGTGTCTTTGCGCCTGTTTTCTCCCAGCTTCCCGGCGCGGCGGGCCGCGAGCCGCAGCGCGTGCGGGGAGATCTCATTGGTGGCCACGGAGGTGACGCGGCCGTCGAGCTCGTGGGCCTCGTCGATGATGACCGCAGAGTGCTCGGGCAGGATGGAGGCGCCTGAAAGCGCGTCGATAGCCAAAAGCGCATGGTTGGTCACCACGATGTCGGCCTCACCGGCGCGCACGCGAGCGGCTTCGGCGAAGCATTCGGTACCGTGCGGGCACCGTGTGGCACCTAAGCACTCGTTGGCGGTGACGGAGACATGCCGCCACGCTTTGTCGGGCACACCGGGTTCAAGGTCATCGCGGTCACCGGTCTCGGTTTCTTCGGCCCATTCGTGCACGCGTTTGACGTAGCGGCCGAGCCAGGAGACGTCTTCTTCGTCGACCAGCGCTTCCTGGCCGTCCCCGGTTCCGTCCAAAACACCGATCTTGTTCAGGCACACGTAGTTGGAGCGGCCCTTCAAGATGGCGAACGTCGGGGTGCGCGGCAACAGCGGGTCAAGGGCTTCCACCAGGCGCGGCAGGTCGCGCTCGACCAGCTGGCGCTGCAGAGCGAGCGTTGCCGTGGAGACGATCACGGTCGTGTCGTTCGCCTGTGCGTGCCGGATCGCGGGCACCAGGTAGGCCAGGGATTTACCGGTTCCGGTACCGGCTTGGACGGCGAGGTGACGGTCGTCGGCAAGCGCTTGAGAAACCGCCTCAGCCATGGCGATTTGCCCCGGGCGTTGCGTGCCGCCGAGGGATTCGACGGCAGCGTCGAGAAGCTCGCGCGCAGACAGCGACAACCGTTCCATCACTCTTCCGGGAATCCGACGAAGCGTGTGCGGATCGCCGGTTCATCGCGGGACAACGACAGACCTTCCCAGGGCAGCGTTTCGCGTTGTTTCGCAAGGTGGGTGCGGGTCGCTTCAAGGTCATCTAGCCCCTCGACGATTTCACCGTTGCGGATGAGCGGGACGACAAGCTCGCGGTAATCCAGCGTCGTCGGGGTTCCGGGGTGCTTATCGAGCGGGTAAACGATCTCGTCGACCGCGACACCGGAGCCGCGGTACGTGCGCAGTGCTCCCTTCGCGCCGCCTTTCATTTGCTTGCCGGAGCTGCGCTTAGCGACGGGCACACCGTCTACCTCCACAAGCTTGTACACCATTCCTGCCGTGGGAGCTCCGGAACCCGTGGCTACCGACGTGCCCACACCGTAGCCGTCGACCGGGTCCGACCGCAGGCCGGCGATAGCGAATTCGTCCAGGTCGGAGGAGACGATGATCTTCGTGTTGTACGCACCGAGCTCATCGAGCTGCGCCCGCACGCGCCGCGACATGATGCCCAGGTCACCGGAGTCCAGGCGCACGCCGCCGAGCTCCGGGCCCGCGACCTCCACCGCGTTGGCTACACCCTGGGTGATGTCGTAGGTGTCCACCAGCAGGGTCGTGTCCACACCGAGGGAGTCGATCTGCGCCTTGAAAGCGGCCTTCTCGTTCGGGGTGCCGTCAGGGTTGGTGTGCAGCAGCGTCCAGGCGTGGGCGGCGGTGCCGGAGGCCGGGATGCCGTAGCGCAGGGAGGCTTCCATGTTGGAGGTGGAGCCGAACCCGGCGATGTAGGCGGCACGTGCACCGGTCACCGCGGCCTGCTCGTTGGTGCGGCGCGAGCCCATCTCCATGATCGGGCGGCCGTCGGCAGCCGTGACCATGCGCGAGGCGGCGGAGGCGATCGCGGAGTCGGAGTTGAGGATCGACAGGATGACCGTCTCCAGGATGCAGCATTCTGCGAATGTGCCGCGCACGGTGAGGATGGGGGAGTAGGGGAAGTACAGCTCACCTTCCCTGTAGCCGTCAATGTGCCCGGTGAAGCGGTAGTTGCGCAGGTACTCACGGGTTTCCTCGCTAAGGAAGTCGGCCGTGGACAACTGGTCTTCGGTGAAGCGGAATTTCTCCACGGCTTCAATCAGGCGGCCAGTGCCTGCGACAACTCCGTAACGGCGTTCGTTGGGCAGCTTGCGGGCGAAGACTTCGAAAACGCATTGGCGCGAGTGGGTGCCGTCCTTCATGGATGCATCGAGCATGGTGAGCTCGTACATGTCGGTGAGAAAGGCGGTTGACGGCTGTTCGTTCATGCAGTCAAGCCTAGTCTTTCCTCGTCTTCGAACGACAAGGACAGAGCTGTGTCGGTGTTGTGTCAGCGCCGTGTCAGTAGCAGTGGCAGTGGCCGTGGCCGTGGGGCGTACGCGCAGAGCACTCTTTAGTACGCTTGAAGCCATGACTGGTGTCAACCCTGAGATTCGGCCCGGTGTCCGGATGGGTTCCCCCATGGCCACACCTGACCTTGATGAGCAGATTGAGGTCAACGTCGACACGGCGGAGAACCTGCCGTGGATGTGCATTGTGTGGGATGACCCGGTGAACCTGCAAAGCTACGTCACCTACGTGTTCCAGACAGTGCTGGGTTACGGCCGCAAGCGCGCCCAGGAGCTGATGATGCAGGTGCACACCGAAGGCAAAGCCGTGGTGTCCTCCGGCGAGAAAGACAAGGTCGAGGGCGACGTGAAGAAGCTGCACACCGCGGGTCTGTGGGCCACGATGCAGCAAGCTGGTTAAAGTTCCCGTCCGGCCGCGTGATGTGGCCAAGCTTGGAAAGGAGATAAGGCATGCAGCCGTGGCGGCGGAAGAAAGGCCTGATGCGGGCCACACGCTTTAGCACTGTGTTCGAGCCGATGGAGCGCGAGGTCATTGGGGATCTCACGGCCACGGTGTCGGAGGTGTTGATCCAACGCGCGCAGTCCGCGCCGAAGGATGAGCTCGCGGAGATGATGGATATGCCCTCCGGCCACACCGAGGCACCGGCGGACCCGTCGCTCGCCCGCCTCCTGCCGGATTTTGAGCGCGCCGGGGACGAAGAATTCGACGGCGACAACGCTCTGCTGCGCAGCCTGCACGAAACGGACATCATCAAGGCGAAGCTGGCGAACTTGCAGGTGATCAACGCTGCGCTTGGTCCGACCGGCGGGGTCGCGGTGAGTGTCGAGGAGCACGAGGCGCAGCAGGTCATCGCCGCGTTGAACGACATGCGCCTCTACGTCGCTTCTGCTGACGCCCCGACAGAGGCCGCTGAGCAGGACCGCGACAACCTTGTCGAGTGGCTCGCGTACTGCCAGGAATCGCTGCTGCAGGCCCTCATGGGGGAATGAGCGGATGGATCTTATCGACGGTTTCTCCCTCCCCGGTTTAGCCCTCGGCCACCAATCGCTAGGCGACACGGGAGTGACGGCGCTTGTCTCCACGTCCGCCGCCGGCATGGTGGCAGCCGTCGACCAGCGCGGTGGCGGCCCCGGCACCCGGGAAACTGACCTACTGAAACCCCACAACACAGTGGAGCGCGTGAACGCGATCGTGCTGGCCGGGGGTTCTGCCTTCGGTTTGGCCGCAGCCGATGGCGCGATGCGCGAGCTGGAATCCCGCGGCCTCGGGTTCGCAGTTTTCGGTGAAGGCGACCCGGGTCCGCGGGTGCCGATTGTCCCCGCTGCCGTCATCTTCGACCTCATCATCGGCGACCCGAACCACCGGCCCAGCCCGGAGGACGGTGCCGCCGCAGTACGTGCGGCTCTCGACGGCCACAGCGGCGATGCGGTCTCTGCCGTCCCTGCCGTCCCTGTTGGTTCAGTCGGTGCGGGTTGTGGCGCGACCGCCGGCGTTCTCCGCGGCGGGTTCGGCGTCGCACAAACACGTGTCGACGATTTCACCGTTGCCGCCGCTGTCGTGGCCAATCCGCTCGGCAGTGTCATTGACGCGGCCACTGGCCGCTTCTTCGGCGACCCCGCCCGCCCCGCTGTGGACCTGGATGCCTTTGCCGCGTTGGAGCGGCCCCAACCGAAACTGAATACCACGATCGGGGTGGTGGCGACGGACTGCCCGGTGGGCGTCGATAAGCTTGAGCGCCTCGCGATGACCGGCCATGACGGGATTGCTCGCGCCGTGCGCCCCGCACACTCGGCTCTCGACGGCGATACCCTGTTCGCAGTCTCCACCGCCGAACCGGAGGCCTACACGGGGTCCGCAGCCGACGCCGCCGCGGACCCGGAGCTCTACTACGCCTTGTGCGACGCGTCCGCTCGGTGCGTCGAAGCTGCAGTCGTCCGTGGCGTCGCGGCCGCTGAACCTGGTTATGGTGTCGCCGCGTGGAGCGAGATCACCTAAGCTTGGCCGCACCATGAGCTATCCATATTCCTCCCCGCATCCTGGCCAGGGACCTACATACGGTTTCAACCCCTACGGTGGTCAACCCGGTCAGCACGGTGCTCCCGGCGTTGGCGGCGGTCCCGTTGTGCCCTCTCAGCAAAGGAGTCCGTACCGCTCCCGCGGCCAGCAAACGCGAACGGGCTTCACCTACGCCATCGGATATGTGGTGCTCATCTGGGCGGTGCACATAGTCAATGTGGTCATCTTCGGCGGCCGGTTGACGTACTTCGGCATTCACCCGCTGGACCCTTCTTCGCTGCCGCACATCCTCTCATCGCCGATCCTGCACGCGAACTTCGAGCACCTGATGTCCAACACGATCCCCGGCGCGATTTTCGCGTTTTTGATCGGCTACTCCGGGCATCGGGTGTTCTGGGAGGTCACGGCCTTCGTGGTGCTGGTGGGCGGGATCGGCACGTGGATTCTTGGCGGGTTGGGGACAAACCACATCGGCGCCTCCATGCTCGTGTACGGCTGGCTGGGCTACTTGCTTGTACGCGGATTCTTCAACCGTTCCGGCAGCCAGATTGCGCTGGCGGGTGTTCTGGGCCTGATGTACTCAGGATTTATTTGGGGTGTCTTGCCTATGCAGGACGGCATTAGCTGGCAGGCTCACCTGTTCGGCGGCCTTGGCGGTGTCGCCGCTGGTGTGCTGATCACCTCGGACGATCCGCCGGAACTGCAGGCCAGGAAGCAATCCCGGAAGGCTGAGAAACAGGCGCGGAGGCAAGCGCGCTGAACCTGTGAACTACATGGGCAAAGGCTTCTTTGTCGCGCATTCATTGTTCGGTTATGGACAAGGAAATCAGATTAAATTCAGATTTTCAGAAAATTTTCTGAGCAAAAGACCTGTTCACTGCGTTTTCGGTACATGCAAAAGAAATATTTTCTGTGTCAGCACATGAACTTCTAAGGTCTTAGATTATATTAAGCGTTATGGGAAACATGGACGCGAACTTGAACACACGACTTTCTGCGCACGAGGCTGAGACCTGGACGCGCGTTTGGGCCTGCCACATGAAGCTGCCGTCGACTCTGGACGCACAGCTCAAGCGTGATGCAGGTGTCACCTACTTCGAATTTCAGGCTCTCCTGAACGTGGCAAAGGCTCCGAAGAAGTCTCTGCGCATGACCGAACTGGCTGACGCAACGATGATGTCTCTGTCTCACCTCTCCCGCGTTGTCACGCGTCTGGAGAAGAAGGGCCTCGTCTCCCGTACCCCGGACCCGAACGACGGCCGCTCCACTTTCGCTACGCTGACGCCGGCCGGCACCAAGACCGTCGATGCAGGGCTCCCGGGCCACGTGGGCGAGATGCGCCGCATCATGTTCGACAACCTGTCGGACTACGAGATGGAGGTCGTCTCCTCCGCTCTGGCCAAGATGGCTGCTGCTCTGGCGGAGCCGGCTCGCCCGGTCGTCGCGGACTCCCCGCTGGTCGGCGAATCCTCCGGCCTGGACGCCGCTTAATGCAGTTCGGCTGCGGCTGTCACTAGACTGGCCAATCATGATGGACAGTGGTGACAGCTTCAGCGATGACAACGTCGGTGGGGGCAATAACGCCCCCATCGGCATTTTTGATTCCGGTTTCGGCGGTCTGACAGTCGCACGTTCTGTCATGGACCAGCTGCCGGGGGAATCAGTTATCTACATCGGCGACGGCGCGAACGGGCCCTATGGCCCGAAGCCGCTCGCTGAGGTGCGCGGCCACGCTATGGCAATTGCGGACGATCTCGTGGAGCGTGGCTGCAAGATGATCGTCATTGCGTGCAACACGGCTTCCGCCGCCTTCCTGCATGACGCGCGCGAGCGCTATAGCGTCCCCGTCATCGAGGTGATCAAACCCGCCGTCCGCCGCGCTGTTGCGACGACACGGAACGGCAAAGTCGGCGTCATTGGTACCCAAGCCACCATTCGTTCTGGTGTGTACCAAGATCTGTTTTCCCTTGCTCCCGGGATTGAAGCGACGGCGGCGGCATGTCCCGCTTTTGTCGAGTTTGTGGAGGCCGGCATCACTCACGGCCGTCAAGTGCTCGGCGTAGCCCAAGGCTATGTGGAGCCGCTGCAGGCGGCGGGCGTGGATACGCTTGTGCTTGGGTGCACCCATTACCCGCTGCTATCTGGCGTGATTCAGTTGGCTATCGGCGATGATGTCACCCTCGTCTCCTCTGCGGAAGAGACCGCCAAGGACGTTCTGCGCATTCTCACGGAGCGCGATATGTTCGCCGATGTTGACCATGAGCCAGTCCGCACTTTCGAATCGACCGGTGATCCGGAACCCTTCCACCGCCTCGGCCCGCGCTTCCTCGGCCCAGCTGCAGGCGCGTCTGTGGCGGGTGTCTCAGAGGAAAACCATGCGTGATCTTCCGCTCTCTGGCTTAACCTTTCCCTCAGGTTTGTGTAACAGTAAAGTTATGAAGCTGACAGTTCTCGGGTGCACGGGGTCCTTGGCAGCGCCGGGCAACCCAGGCTCTTCCTACCTGATTGAGACGGGGGCGAACGAGCCGGGCATCCTCATGGATTTTGGTCCCGGTGCGCTGGCTGCCATGCAGGAAGTCGCGGACCCGTCTGATGCGCACCTGCTGTTTAGCCACCTGCACGCGGATCACTGCTCCGATACCGCGTCGCTGTGCGTGTGGCGCCGCTTTCACCCGACGGCTCCTGCCAGGCAGCGCCACAAGCTGTGCGGGCCCAGCTACACCCCAGAACACATTGGCCGGATGTGCGGCGACGGGCCGGATGACATCGCGGATTTGTCCGACACGTTCGACTTTCAGGCATGGGTATCCGGCAAGCCCGTCGACATCGACTCGGTGACGGTCACCCCGTTCCCTGTTGTCCACCCGGCTGCTGAGTCGCACGCACTGCGCGTGGAGCACCGCGATTCAGGCAACGTCATCTGCTTCTCCGGCGATTCTTGCTACACGCCCACGCTTATCGACGCCGCGCGTAACGCCAACCTCTTCCTCTGCGAAGCCGCGTGGGGCCCGTACAAGGGTGACGGCACCCCTGAGGGCATGCACATGTCGGGGCAGGAAGCGGGTGTGATTGCGCGTGAGGCAGGCGTCGACAAGCTTGTGCTCGTGCACATCCAACCGTGGTCGGACATGCAAGCCACGCTGGAAGCTGCGCGCACGGAGTTCGAAGGCGAGATCGTGCTCGGCGAGGCTAAGGCAGTCTACGAGTTGTAGGCTCGTGAGCATGACTGAAGCTTTCTTGCGTGCCGACGGCCGCGCTCTGGACGAAATGCGCCCCGTGCGCATCACCCGCGGATTCACCTCAAACCCGGCGGGCAGCGTGCTCGTCGAGTTCGGCAACACCCGCGTGATGTGCACCGCCTCCGCCGAAGAGGGCGTGCCGCGCTTCAAGAAGGACTCTGGCGAAGGCTGGCTGACCGCCGAGTACGCGATGCTGCCGGCTGCGACCCACGACCGCATGCCGCGCGAGTCGATGAAGGGCAAGGTCAAGGGCCGCACGCATGAAATCTCGCGTCTGGTGGGCCGCTCGCTGCGCGCCGCTGTGGATCTCACGGCGCTGGGGGAGAACACGATTCAGCTCGACTGCGATGTCCTGCAGGCTGACGGCGGCACTCGCACGGCCTCGATCACGGGCGCGTACGTCGCGCTTGCGGACGCGATCGGTTACCTCAAGGAGCAAGGAGTCGTCCCCGGCGAGCCGCTGCTCGCCCCTGTTGCTGCGGTCTCTGTGGGTATTGTCGATGGCCGCGTCTGTCTCGACCTGCCGTACGAAGAGGACTCCCGCGCCGAGGTCGACCTCAACGTGGTCATGACTGACTCCGGTGACTTCGTCGAGGTGCAGGGCACCGGTGAGCACGGCCTCTTCGGCCGCGAGCAGCTCGGCTTGATGCTCGACGCCGCGGAAAAGGGATGCCGTGAGCTTATCGACGCACAAAAGGCGGCCCTCGGGTGGTAACCCCCAATCCTGTGCGTGTCCTCGTCGCCTCCGGAAACGCGAAGAAGCTCGGAGAACTGGAAACTGTTCTCTCTGAGCTCGGCATCGACGAGATCGAGCTCGTTTCCTTGCGCGACGTGCAGGCCTACCCTGAACCTGCGGAGACGGGGCTGACATTCGCCGAAAATGCGCTCATCAAAGCCCGCGCCGGGGCAGCGGCTACCGGTCTGCCGTGCGTGGCGGATGACTCCGGCATCGCCGTCGACGCCTTGAACGGCATGCCTGGTGTTCTCTCTGCGCGGTGGTCGGGCGGCCACGGTGACGACCTTGCCAACAACGAATTGCTGTTAGCACAGCTCAGCGACATTCCTGACGAGCATCGCGGTGCAGCGTTCGTGTCCTGCTGCGCGCTCGTCGTGCCCGGCGGTTCCGAGGTCACCGCTGAGGGGCGCTGGGAAGGTGCGCTGTTGCGCGCGCCTCGCGGCTCCAACGGCTTCGGTTACGACCCGCTGTTCCAGCCCGCTGATGCTGACGGGCGCTCGTCTGCTGAGCTCAGTGCGGAGGAGAAGAACGCCCGCTCCCACCGCGGAAAAGCACTGCGCGAGCTCGCCACGCATATCGCGGCACTACGGTAGCAATCGGCTCGGGCCGCTGCGTCTCGGAGTGAGGGAGCACCGCGCTGGTAGAGTCGAATTATTAAATGCTAATCAAACTCATTGGAGGAATCGCAAAAATGACTGTTCAGTCAGCAAAGAAGGCAATCGCACTCGCAGGTGCAACCGTGATGTCTGCAGGTCTGCTCGTTGCCTGTGGTAACTCCTTGGACGGCACCTGGGAGGGCACCGGCCAGGACGCAGAGACTGGTGTCGCAGCGGGCAAGGTCACTCTGAAGATCAACGGCGGCGACTGTGAGTGGATGGTCACCAACCCGGACACTAACGAGTCCGACACCGCCCGCTGCGAGGTCGACGGCGACGACCTGAAGCTTGCCGACGTTATTACCGGCAAGGACCTGAAGTACAAGACCGAGCAGACCGAGAACTCGCTCACCCTGACCCCGGACGGTGGCGACGCCAAGGACATTCTCGTGCTGACCAAGGTCGGCGAATAGCCCCACCGACTACTAGTGCAACAACAAAGGACCGGTTTTCACACCGGTCCTTTCACGTTTTCTAGGGGCTGGACGCGCCCGCCCAGCGTTGGCACTACGCCAGATCGAACTCCGCCTTGACTTCCCTGCGGCGCCAGTATTCTACGAAGAAGGAGAGAAACGGCACCACGCCGGCCAGTGCGGTCACCAGCCATGTCTGCACCGACCACCGTGCCTTCATACCCAGGTTGAGTGTGGCCAGAAGGAACAGTGCGTACATCCAGCCGTGGCCGACCGCCACCCAGTTCAGTGCGCTGACATCCATGTTCAGCCCGTATTCCATGATCATGCGTGCGCACAGGAGTAGCAGCATGACACCGGTGACCCACGCAGCGACGGAGAAAAGATTCAGTGCGGTCTTCACGCGGCGCTGGCGCTCAGGGTGAATACGGGGCTGGCCCGGCTGCGGGGCGGGCTGGCTTTCGGGCGTTGTCATGGGGTGTAGTTTCTCCTTGTAGTACTGGGCGTCACGCGTCGTGCTGGCGGCGTCGCGGCGTGTTCAGGGCGTTGAACTCCTCGACGTTGAGCTCCGGGCGCGAGGGCAGGAAGTCCTCGAGGAGGTCCTCGTCGGCAGTGCGGCGGGACTCGGGCGCGGCGTCGGTTTGGTTCGGGCTGGGGGAGGGGTTGCCGAAGGCGGCGGCATCAGCGTCGTAAAGCGCCTGCATGCGGTCGCCGGAGTTCTCCGCGTCAATCTTCTCGTTTTCCATCCGCATGCCTGCGCGGTAAATGAAAATGAGGAAAAGGCCAAACATGGGCCACTGCAGCGCGTACCCGAGGTTTTGTAGCGAACCGGTGCCGGAGGTGTAGCGCGACCACTGCCAGTTAGCCAGCATCAGCGAGACGATCACAGCAGCGATGAGCAGCAGCACGTGCCACGCCTTCACGCGCACATGGTCGCGTTGCGGCTGTTCTTCGGGGCTGGAAGAGGAGCCCGGCGCTGGTTCGGTCACAGTGAAAGTCTATCAACCGGCCTAAGTGCGCCAAAAGCGCCGGGAATGAGTAGTGCGCCCGGAGAGACTTGAACTCTCACGCCTTACGGCACTGGAACCTAAATCCAGCGCGTCTGCCAATTCCGCCACGGGCGCCTATTCGCGCATGAGCCGATGCCCGGTGCGCGAAGCGGTTCACAGTGTACAGGGCGCGTAGTTCGCGGCGAAAGCTAGAGGTCCAGATCGCGCAGCAAACGGCCAACGTGGCCGGTTGCTTTGACGTTGTACTGGGCGGATTCGATGGTGCCGTCGGCATCGACCAGGAAGGTGGAGCGGATGACGCCTTGGACGATCTTGCCGTAGTTCTTCTTCTCCCCAAAGGCGCCGTATGCGGTCATTGCCTCCTTGTCCGGGTCGGACAGCAGCTCGAAGCCCAGGTCGTGGTCGGCGCGGAACTTCGCCAGCTTCTCCGGGGTGTCAGGGCTGATGCCCACAACGGCGACAGAAGCGTCGTTGAACTGGCTCAAGTTCTCGGAGAAATCGCACGCCTCGGTGGTGCAGCCCGGCGTGTTCGCCTTCGGGTAGAAGTAGACGATGACGCGCTGACCCGCATAGTCGCTCAGCGACACGGTGTCGCCCTTGTCGTTGGTGAGGGTGAAGTCGGGAGCCTTATCGCCGGGGGTCAAGCGTGTGTTTTCAGTCATGCCCGCCACTGTAGCGGGGATGCAGTACTGTGGTGGCGAGAGAAATTTATCCACAAAGGAGTATGACGTGGCACGCGACATTAACGACATCCAGCGCGACATCGAGCGCACCCGCGGCAACCTGGCCCAGACGATCGACGAGATCGCTGACCGCACCCGCCCGGAGAACCTGGCCAACAACGCGAAGGCTCAGGTGCAGAACAAGATGAAAGACGACAAGGTGCAGAAGGTTCTCGCCGGCATCGGTGTCGCTATTGCCGCCATTGTGGTGATCAACGTGTCCAACAAGCGCAAGAAGAAGAAGGATCTCAAGGACCTGCAGCGCCTGCTGGCAGACCGCAAGTAGTCCTTCGTCGCGCCCAAGCGCACCCTGCGCAATATCCGTTGCGGGGTGCGCTGGTCGTGTTTCTAGACTGGTTTAGGCCAGCTCGGCACCGGCGCTGCGCATCTCCTCGAGGGCGGCGGCGCCGCATGCGTCGTCGACAGGCGAGCACATCTCGCGCAGTACGCGCACGTTGAAGCCTTCCTTCAGCCCGTCGAGCACGGTGGCGCGCACACAGTGGTCGGTGGCGATGCCGACGACATCGATGCCAGCGACATCATGCGCTTTCAACCAGTCAGCGAGCAGCGCGCCCTCGCTTGCCGACGCCCCCTCGAAGCCGCTGTACGCCGCCTCGTACTCGCCTTTGCGGAAGTACTCGTCGAAGCGGACATCTGCGATAGGTGCGCGCAGTGCAGCACCCTCGGAGTCGGCGACGCAGTGGACCGGCCATGTGTCGACGAAGTCCGGCTCTTCCGAGAAGTGGCTGCCCGGATCAATGTGCCAGTCCTGGGTAGCGACGATGTGGGAGTAATTATCGGCGGCGGCGATGTGTTCGGCGATGGTGGCAGCCACCTCATCACCGCGTGCGGTGCCGAGGGTGCCGCCGGGGCAAAAGTCATTCTGTACGTCAACGACAACGAGTGCGCGGTTCATGCGTGCCAGCTTAGCCCGCGTGGCCGGCGCGCGGATGCTTTCACCGCCGTGCTCACCACCGGGGCGGTTGGGGTGTCCACTGTGTCAGTGCGGCGAGGAGCTCATCCGGATCGTCAGCCACGACGAGACTGTCGCGGTCTTCCTGGCGCACAAACCCGTGGGCCACCATGTGATCGATCATGTCCGTCAACGGCCGCCAGAAATCAGCCCCGAGCAGGCCAATAGGTTTGGTGTGCAGGCCGAGTTGCTGGTTGGTCCATTCGTCGAAAAGCTCGTCGAGCGTGCCCGCACCGCCGGGGAGCGCGACGAACGCGTCGCACCGCTGACTCATGATGCGTTTGCGCTGCGCGAGCGTATCCACGATGACCAGTTCCCCCAACCCTGTGTGCGCAACCTCGTGGGCGGCGAGGTGCTCTGGCATGACCCCCACGCTGGCGCCGCCGGCATCAATGACCCCCTGGGCGACGGCGCCCATCATGCCCAACCGGCCGCCGCCGTACACCAGGGTCATTCCGTGGCGCGTCAACGCGGTACCGAAGGCGTGCGCGAGGGACGTCATTGTTGGGTCCACACCCTCGCGCGCCCCCGCGAACACAGTCACTGCGGAGATATTCACGGGCCCCAGGGTACAAAAGGCTGGGTGCGGAATGCGCGCAAAGAAAAACAGGCCGGGAGCAACTCCCAGCCTGTCGTAGTGTGCGCCACCAGGGACTCGAACCCCGAACCCGCTGATTAAGAGTCAGCTGCTCTGCCAGTTGAGCTAGTGGCGCGTTGGCCGTTACGGCAACGAAGAGAAAATATAGCAGTTAGGTCTGCGCAGAGTGAAATCGCCAGGTCACTGCCGAAAAGCGGGGAGGTGGTGGAAAGGGTGAGGGAGCCCTGTTTTCGCTGGCCGTTGAACAGAGGGTAACGGTGCGATAACGCGACGGTACACGGTTAATATCAGCTTGGTGGCAGGTTGGTGGAAGGCCCGTGATGCAACTGGAGTTCGTGTGTCGGCCACCTATATTGTGAGAAGTTGTTGCGACGGGGCCTTGCACGTGTATGGCACCTGTTTGGGACTTGAATAAGGGTTGTGTGTTTCGAGGATGAGTAAGAGCTGGGGTTCGCGTGTCAGGCGCGCGGCAGCCGCAGGTGTGGCATTGATCATCGCGGGTTCGGCGTTGGCGGCGTGCACCATCGAGCAGGATGGGAACGCAGCGGAGAATTCAGAGGCGACAGAGACGACGGAAGAGGTCAAGGATGACCCCGCAGAGATCTCTGTCGAAGACGGTGCCGAGGACGTGGAACCGGTTGTCCCAGTCACCGTGACCGCCCCCGCCGGTCTTGAGAAGGTCACCATGACCAACGAAGACGGCAAAGAGGTTGAAGCCGAGCTCAACGACGACAAGACGGAGTGGACCACGGCAGAGCCGCTGGGGTACAGCCGCGAGTACACCGTCGAAGCCACCACGGAATCCGGCAAGACCTCGACGGCGACGTTTTCGACGGTGACTCCGTCGGCGCAGTCGACCGCTTCCCTGAGCCCGCAGGAAGGCGAAGAGGTTGGCGTCGGCCAGGCGATCTCGTTCTACTTCGACATCGCTCCTAGCGACAAGCAGGCCGTTGAGGACGCGATCACTGTCGAAACATCCAATGACACCGAGGGTGGATTCATCTGGCTGGACGCCAACCAGCTGCGCTGGCGCCCGGTGGAGTACTGGGAGCCCGGCACCGAGGTGACCGTCAAGGCAGATTTCTACGGCCGCGACTTGGGCGACGGCATCTATGGCGCTGAGGACACAGAGACCTCTTTCACCGTCGGCGATGAGTTCCGCACGGTGGTGAACAACTACGGCAAGACGCTGACCGTGTTCAAGAACGGCGAAGAGATCAAGTCGTTCCCGGTCTCCCTCGGTGAGGACGGGGCATTTGATACCCCGAACGGCACCTATGTCGTGGGCGACCAGCACGACCACTTGGTCATGGATTCCCGCACGTACGGCCTGGCGCTGGAAAACGGTGGTTACGTCACCCCGGTCGACTACGCGACGCAGCTGTCCTACTCGGGCATCTACGTCCACTCCGCGCCGTGGGCAATCTGGGCGCTGGGTAAGCACAACCAGTCGCACGGCTGCATCAACGCGCGCCCTGACGATGCCCTGTGGTTTTTGCAAAACACCAAGCGCGGCGACCCGGTGGAAATCATTAACACCGGCGGCGAAACGCTGAGCCCGTACGACGGCCTGGGCTACTGGAACATCGAGCTTGAGCCGGGCCAATCCGTCAAGGCAGGCGAGGACTTCTAGCCACCAAAGCGGCCAAAGTAGAAGGCCCTGTCCGTTCCCTCTCAAGGGCGGACAGGGCCTTTCGCGTTGGGGTGGCTGACGGTGTCTGAAGTCATGACATAGTTGACACGGCGTGCCTGGGACAGCATTCCTGATGGTTGACAGGTCAGTCGCGACA
>NZ_JAGPYZ010000011.1:0-50114 GCF_024454055.1 Corynebacterium sp. CCUG 70398 | reverse complement strand
GAACGCCCAAAAAGTCGCTAGACATCACGTCCAAAAACCCCCTGGACTCCGTGTCCAAAAAGACCCCAGACATCACACGAACGAACTAGCTGTCTGGAACTAGCTAACCGGGAAATGGGGGTGGCCAGCCTAGGCCGGCGGGGCAGCAGGGCGCTAGGTCAGCCCAGAACAGCGGCGCCGGCCCAGGGCGGGGCCGGCCCAGCGGGCCGGGGGCGGCTAGAGCAGCTCGATGAGGAAGGGCAGCTCGGTGGGGTCGTAAAAGGCCAGGTAGTTGTCCTGGGCGTCACCGACGGCGAGTTCGGCGTCTTGGTCGCCGAGGTCGGCTTCGTCGATAAGCTCTGTGGCGCGACGTGTGGCGTCCTCGGCTTCGGCGATGTCGATGTGGATGGCGGCGAGGTCCTCAAGCGCGACGGGACCGGCAAGCTTGACCGTGGACTCCCCCATCTCCGGCTCCAGGCTCGCGTCAACGTCGGCGGAGATGACCACGCGGCGGTGCGGGAAGTCCTCCTCATCGCCGATGGCGAGCAGGCGCAGGGAGGCGAGAGCGGCGTCGTCGAATGCGACGAGTTCGATCTCTTCCTCGTCACCGGAGGTGAAGAACTCGGTCAAGGCCGGTGTCGCAGCGAACGCCCAGCCGTTGCGGGCGTGGATCAACCCATCGTTGTCGAGCTGTTTGAGCATGCCGAACGTGGCGGGGATGTACACGCGCACGCTAGAACTCGCCCTCGATGTCGAACAGGGACTGGATCTCCACGACGGTGCGGTCGAAGGCAGTGTGGAGGATGCCGATCAAACCGGCTTCGACGGCGCCGCGGACGTTGAGGATGTTGTCGTCAATCAGCGCGCATTCGTTCAGCGGCACGTCCATCGCGTCGGCAGCAGCCTGGAATGCAGCGGCCTCGGGCTTTTCCGCGCCGATCTCACCGGACAGGACCACCGCGTCGACGTGGCCGCGGAACTCCCACTCGCGGATGTGGTCCGCGTCAGGCCCGCCCGGATCGTTGGAGAGGATCGAGGTGGCAATGTCGTGCTCGCGCAGCGCGGCCAGCAGCTCACGCCAGCGGCGGGTGTCTTCCTCATCGACGTCCAGAACACCGCAGTAGTCCACGATCAAACCCTGCATCATCCACGTCCTTTCATTGCTCACTGCAGTGCGCATCACCGCGCCCCGCAGGACTGCTTTTACCGGCACAATGATACATAGCCCACGTCGCGTCCGCTGCCGCCATTGTCCCGCCCCTATGGAGGCACGCATGTACCATCCTGTCCCCGGTCACACCCACTTGAAGGTCCTTGTTCCGGAGCCTGCGGTCGGCCCGGAGCCGGAATCTCCGTTGCCGAGCGGTTCGCGGTTGTCGCCGCTTGTGCGCATTGCTCTCGACGCCGCGTTCGGTGTCCGAGAGCTGCGCGTTCTGCAACAACGCGCGTATAGCTTCGGTGTGCGCAAACACGTTGCGGCGCGGCGTCGCGCGTTGCAGTCACCCTCGACTGTGCGCGTGCTGTCGTGCCATGGCCGCGACACGCCCCACGGCACCGAGCTCTACGGCAGCATTGTGTCTGACGGGAGGACGTATGGCTGGGTCGCGCTTATCGACGAGAGCCGCCTGATCACCTTCCGCATCCTGTGAGGTTTAGACCTGGACGGTGCCAGGGCCCTCTGCACCGTTGCCGTCAACGCCGTCCTGCTGACGCTCGAACTGCTTGCGCAGCATGAACAGCTGTCGGACGGTTTCTTCCTTCACGCCGTCGTTCATGGCGTTGAACATGTCGCCGCCCTCCTTCTGGTACTCCACCAGGGGGTCGCGCTGCGCCATGGCGCGCAGGCCGATGCCTTCCTTGAGGTAGTCCATCTCGTAGAGGTGCTCGCGCCACTTGGTGTCGATGATCGGGAGGATGACCATGCGCTCAACGTTGCGCATCTGCTCTTCGCCACCGATCTCGGCGACGTTGTCCTCCAGCTGGTCGTACTGAGCGTTGGCATCGTCGATGACGGCCTGGCGCAGCTGGGAGGCGGAAAGCTCGCCTGGGGAGCCGTACTCGGAGCCGTCGATAAGCTCGTCGGGCGTCATGGACGGGCCGTAGAGGGAATCGAGCGCGGTCCACAGCTGGTCCAGATCCCAGTCCTCGACGTAGCCGTCCATCGTGGCGCCGTCGACGTAAGCGCCGACAGTGTCGTCGATCATGCGGCGGATCTGGTCCTTGATGTCCTTGGAGTCAAGGATCTCGCGGCGCTCACGGTAGACCACCTTGCGCTGCTCATTGAGGACCTCGTCGTACTTCAGGACGTTCTTACGGGTCTCGAAGTTCTGGTTCTCCACCTGGGACTGCGCACCCTTGATGGAGCGGGACACCATGCCGGCCTCGATCGGGACATCGTCGGGAACGTTGAGGCGGTTCATCATGTTCTCCATGGACGCACCGACAAAGCGAACCATCAGCTCATCGCGCATGGAGAGGTAGAAGCGGGTCTCACCCGGGTCACCCTGACGGCCAGAACGGCCGCGCAGCTGGTTGTCGATGCGGCGGGACTCGTGCCGCTCGGTGCCGATGACGTACAGGCCGCCGGCGTCGCGCACCTCGTCGCCAAGCTTCTCGCTCTTCTCTTTCGCCTGCGGCAAACCGGCATCCCATGCTTCCTGGTATGCCTCTTCGTCCTCGAAGGGGTCCAGGCCCTGCTCCTGCAGGCGGGCGTCGAGCAGGACTTCCGGGTTGCCGCCGAGCACGATATCGGTACCGCGGCCGGCCATGTTGGTGGACACGGTCACGTTGCCGGGCAGGCCGGCCTCGGCGATGATGCGGCCCTCTTCCTCGTGGTACTTCGCGTTGAGCACGTTGTGCTTGACACCCTTGCGGGTGAGCAGCTGCGACAGGTACTCAGAGCGCTCGACGGAGGTGGTACCCACCAACACCGGCTGGCCTTTGTTCACGTGCTCCGCGATGTCCTCGGCCACAGCGGCGAACTTCGCTTCCTGAGTCTTGTAGATCAGGTCGTCGTGGTCCTTGCGGATGTTCGGCTTGTTCGGCGGGATCGCCACCACACCCAGCTTGTAAATCTGGCTGAGCTCGGCGGCCTCCGTCTCCGCGGTACCGGTCATGCCGGCAAGCTTGTTGTACAAACGGAAGTAGTTCTGCAGGGTGACGGTGGCCAGGGTCTGGTTCTCGTTCTTGATCTCCACGCCCTCTTTGGCCTCGATCGCCTGGTGCATGCCCTCGTTGTAACGGCGACCCGGCAGGATGCGGCCGGTGAACGCGTCGACGATGAGGACCTCACCCTGGCGGACGATGTAGTCCTTGTCGCGGGTAAACAGCTCCTTCGCCTTGATGGCGTTGTTCAGGTAGCTGACCAGGCTGGAGTTTTCCGGCGCGTAGAGGTTATCGATGCCGAGCTGGTCTTCGACGTACTCCACACCGACCTCGGAAACACCGACGGTGCGCTTGCGCTGGTCCACGTCGTAGTGGATGCCGGCCTTCATGCGCGGCGCCAGCTGAGCGAAGACGGTGTAGAACTGGCTCGTCGAATCAGTCGGACCAGAGATGATCAGCGGAGTACGGGCCTCATCGATAAGGATCGAGTCGACCTCATCCACGATGGCGAAGTTGTGGCCGCGCTGCACCATGTCCTCCACCGACTTGGTCATATTGTCGCGCAGGTAGTCGAAACCGAACTCGTTGTTGGTGCCGTAGGTGATGTCGCAAGCATAGGCCTCCTTGCGCTCCGGCGGGCGCAGGTCCGAAAGGATCACTCCGACGGTCAGGCCGAGGAAGCGGTGCACACGGCCCATCATCTCGGCGTCACGCTTAGCCAGGTAGTCGTTCACCGTGACGATGTGCACGCCCTCGCCGCCCAGTCCGTTGAGGTAGGCCGGCAGCACCGAGGTCAGAGTCTTACCTTCACCAGTCTTCATCTCGGCGACGGAACCGAAGTGCAGGGCGGCACCACCCATGATCTGCACCTTGTAGTGCTTCTGCCCCAGCACGCGCCAGGACGCCTCCCGGGCAGTGGCAAAGGCGTCGAGCAGGATCTCATCCATGCTCGTGCCGTCTGCCAGAGCCGCCTTGAACTCGTCGGTTTTGGCCTTGAGCTCTTCATCGGTCAGCGCTGCGTACTCGTCCTCGAGGGCGAGTACCTGGTCAGCAATTTTGTCGTAACGCTTGACCGTGCGGCCTTCACCGGCGCGCAGCAGTTTGGACAGTCCGAACACGTGGTGCTTCCTTTGTGTCTGGGTCAGAATTCAAATTCAAAGGACAATTGTACGCACGCCCCGCCCAAGTCCTACTTTCAGGCAGCTGGGAAGCGTGTCGGAAGTTGCGAAACTGCCTGCCGCGGCGTGGGGCCGGGCAGGCAGCGTCGATAAGCGGCGAAGGCTTAAGCCTCTTCCTCCGGAACGAGCGTGATCAGTCCGTAGTCGTAGGCGTGGCGGCGGTAGACCACCGACGGGCGCTGGTTCTCGTCGTTGATGAACAGGTAAAAGTCGTGGCCGACAAGCTCCATCTCAGACAGAGCCTCATCGACGGACATCGGGGTGGCCGGGTGCTCCTTGGTGCGCACGACCTGGCCCGGCAGATTCTCGTTGATGGACTCCGTGTACTTGTCGGCATAACGGTCGTCCTGCTCCTGGCGTGCCTGCTCGGCCTCCGCGACGAGCTCGGAGGTGACCTCGTAGGTGGACTTCGGTGCACGGTGGCCGCCCATGGAGATCTCGCGGCGGACCTTCACTTTGCGCAGGGAACGCTCCATCTTGCCAATCGCGGACTCCAGCGCAGCGTAGAAGCTGTCCTCTTTCGCCTCCGCGCGGGCGAGGTGGCCCTTGCCGGTCGCGGTGATCTGGATGCGGTTGGCCTGCGCTTCACGGCGCGGGTTCGGCTCGTGCTTCAGCTCGACGTGGAAGAAGTTCAGCGTCGGATCGAGCTTTTCAACCTTGGCCAGTTTTGTGTTCACGCGCTCCTGGAAGTGCTCCGGAACCTCGACATTTCGGCCGGTGATAGTCACCTGGGCGTTCGGGCTCAAGGTTTCTTGGCGGTTCTCATCTGCAGAAGTCATCTGCTGCCTCCTTCGGCTTCGGATCGAACGTTTTAACACAATCGCTATATACCGTTTCACCTAAATTATACCGCCCGCTAATATCTGTCAGCCATTAGTTCATCTTGTTCATCCATTGGTTCACTGCAACTGTCTTTACGCTGCGCACAGCACAAGGCACGCAGTCACAGTCGCGCCTGCAGCCATGAGCTTTTCGACGCTCGACTGCAACGTCGCCCCCGTCGTCACCACATCATCAACCACCACGACCGGCTGCCGCGGCACCCCAGTCAAGACAACGTTTCCTTGCAGATTTCGGCGCCGGCCGGCTTCGTCGAGACCGGCTTGGTCGGCCAGCCGGTCAGGCAACGCCAGCACCGGATGGGTGGGACGTCCGCTCACCGCACAGATCGCGGTGACGGGGTCACCGCCGCGCGCCCGCGCCGACCGAGGGCGTGTCGGGGCAGGCACGAGATGGGTCCCGGCCGGGAGGTCACCGCCGGCTTCCAGATAGTCCAACGCGGCAGCGACGACCGCCCCGACATGGCGGCGCACCGCGACGTTGTTGCGCTCCTTCATCGCCAACACCACGCCCCGGTGCGGGTCCGCATACGGCCCAAGGGCGTACACCGGCACATGCGGGTTCACGTTCGGTGAGTGTCGGAACGGCGGGAAAGCCAACTGGCGCCGGCAGGCCGGGCACAGTAGGTGGCCGTATTCCCCGCAGCCGGCGCAGCGGCGCGGCAGGATCAGCTCACCGAACTCCCCCAGCAACCCCATGCCCGCGCTCCCCGAGAACTCTTAGGGCCTCGGCAGCACCGGCGCCGCGCGCACGCCCTGCTGGCCGGGCACCTCACGCCAGTTCACGTTCTCGCGGATCTGCACTGGCATTTGCATGAGCACCTTGGAGTCCGTGATGTACATCGTGTCGTCAGTCGCACCGAGGGCCACCACCGGACCGCTGATGTTGCCTGACGGCAGTGCCGTGGCCGTGGAGCCATCCATCTCTACCCGATAGACCGGAGTGTTCATGATTGACGTTCCCACCAGCAGGGACCCGTCCGGCTGCCAGTCCACAGCAACGGCTGCCCCACCGAGTTCGGTCGCGGCGTACTTCACCACGTTGACGACGGCGCGGCTGCCGTCGTCACGCCTTTCGACGACACCGACCGCCAGGTGTCCATCAATGATCATCACCACGCGCGCGCCAGTCTGGGATAACCGCAGCACGGAAATCTCCCCGCTTAAAGATTCCGGGAGGCTCATTTCGACGTCGTTGACTGTGACCTCGCCGTTCGTCGATGAGCGGTCCAGGCGCACGACGCGCTGGCCGTCGAGAACAGTCCACGCCGCAGTGTGGTCCGGCTCCAGCGAGGGGCGGGTGAGACTCTCCGCGCGCAGAACCTCCCGCGAACTCGCCTTATTGCTGTTGCCCCGGCCGCTGTCGCCGTTGTTCCCGTCAGAGCCGAGCCTGCCGAAGACCAGGGCTTGCTCCCGCTCGCTGACGTTGACCGCCGCGGCGTAAGCGCCGTCGTCACTGATGTCGATGTGGGAAATGTCGCCGATCTTGTCCAGCTCCGGGATGGACTCGACTTCACTGTCATCGCCGCCCGGATAGCTCACAGCCTTAATGGAACCGTCAGACAGCGTATACAAGCTGGGGCCACCATCGGGCTGCGGGACTGGGTTGAGGTCAGCGAAGTCGTCGGTGGTCAACTCCACGGACTCATCGAGCAACGCGGCACCATCCGCCTTGATGGAGTACGGGCCGCGCACTCCCGCTTCGTTGAGGGTCCACACCACCTGGGCGGCGAACCGGGCACGGGTTTGCTCGTCGGCATCGGCGAGGCCGGTGAACTCGTAAATGCCGTCGTTAAGCCCGGTGAACGCCACGTCCTCCGGGATGGCAGAGCGCACAGCGGGAGCAATGCGCTCCTCAGGGCCGCCGACGAGCATGTTCATCAACAGGGTCTCTACCGACGGGACCCGCGCATAGACCCAGCGGCGGTCCGACACGAGCGACTGCCCGGTGGTGTCGTAGTAGTAGAGGTTGCGCGGTTCATAGTGGCTGCGCAGGTCAGTGCGGTCAATGACCACCTCATTGGGCAGCGCACCAATGCGCCATTCGCCGTCTTGCTGGGACAGCTCCATTGTCGCCTCATACTGGCGGTTATCACCCGGCTGGAACGCGCCACCGGGCAGCAGGTAGCCCACGATGCGGCCGGCGACAGAGTAAGAGCGCTTGTTCTGGTCCGTTGAGGCCCGCGACGTCAAGTCGAAGCTATCGAGAACGAACGTGGTGTCCCGCGGCGCCCACGTCTCCGCCATCGGTGCAGTCATGTACCGACGAGCCGCTTCAAAGTCCCCGGTCGGGTTCGCGGACGCAGCGAAGAACTCGCGCAGGAGCAGGTCCGGCTCCATGCCTTCGCGGGGCTCTTCGACGGGCATCGGAGCGCGCTGGTCGTTGAACGGGTGCAGCACATGCGGCTCAGTGCTTGTCGGCAGCGTGGCGCAGCCGGTCGCAGTGAACAGCAACCCCGCGCCAGCCAGCGCGAGGGCAGCTGTGCGGCGGCGGTGAGTGCTGGGGGTCATGAAGAGCATTATCGCCCCTCTTCCTTGGAGCGCACCATCCGCTGCGCTTTCGCACCGGCAAAACCGGGGTCCACATATGCCCATCCGATCTCACGGGGAGCCACGCCAGGGCCGCCCACAGCATCTGTCGCTTCAGCAGCCCCGGGCTCCTGCGGCACCACCAAGTTCACTGGCGGCTCCGAGTAGGGAACCTCGGGATCGCGCGGCAGCACGAGCCGGAACTGGGAGCCCACGCCGGGGGTGCCGGCGGCGTCGAGAAGCCCGTGGTGCAGCTGGGCGTCCTCGCGCGAAATGGCCAGGCCCAGGCCGGTGCCGCCGGAGTGGCGCTTGCGGGACGAGTCCGCACGCCAGAAGCGGTTGAACACGAGCTCCTCCTGGCCGGGTTTCAGGCCCACGCCGCCGTCGGTGACGGTGATCGCCACGGCATCCTCGTTGGAGGTGAGCTCCAGCACAACCGGGTTGCCCTCGGAGTGGTCGATGGCATTGGCCAGCAGGTTTCGCACAATGCGCTCGATACGGCGGGGATCGCCGATCATCGTGACCGGTGTGTCCGGCATGTCGAACTCCACTGCAACATCGAGCTCTTCGGCGAGGTGGCTGGTCTGTGCCCAGGCGGATTCGATCGGGCTGCGAACGTCGATGCTCGTGGCGGAGAGTTCGGCGACACCAGCGTCATGTCGCGAAATCTCCAGCAAGTCCGCCAACAGAGCCTCAAAGCGGTCGAGCTCCTTGGTCATCAGCTGGGACGCGCGACGGGCGTGGGGCTCGAGTGCTTCTTCGTCGGCGGCGATCATGTCCGCCGCCATGCGCACGGTGGTCAGCGGCGTGCGTAGCTCGTGGGACACGTCGGAGGTGAACTGCCGTTGCAGGTCACCGTATTCCTCGAGCTGGTTAATTTGGCTGGACAGCTTATCGGCCATGTTGTTGAAGGACAGCGCCAAGCGGGCCATTTCGTCCTCACCTTCGACGGCCATGCGCTCCTTGAGGTGACCGCCGGCCAGGCGCTCTGCAATGCGGGAAGCAGAGCGGACCGGGGAAATGAGCTGTTGAGAAGACAGCCACGCAATACCCACCAGGAGCACCACCACCACGATGCCGGCAGAGGTGAGCAGACCGCGCATGAGGGCCAGGGTCTGCCGTTCGCTCTCCATGTCCATGACCAGGTAGAGCTGCAGGTCTGGAATGTCGGAGTTGGTCGGCGTGCCGATGATCATCGCGTTGTACGCTTCACCGTCGTGCTGCGCCGGCGTGAACTGGTACGCCACTTGCCCACGCCCCACGAAATCCACAAGGCGCTGCGGAATGACGAAGTTCTCTGGGGCGCTGATCGCGCCATCCTCGGACGGCACCAAGAGCACCGGCTCGTAGGCGCCTGTCGACGGCTGATCCTGCTGCGACCGCTGCGCCAACGCAGCACGCGCAGTGTTCAGGCGGCCTTGCGTGGACGTCGTCGTGGCGGTGTTCTGGAGCTGCTCTTCGACGGCAACGCGGACGCGTTCAAGGTCAGATTGGGCGTTATCGACCTTCGTGTCGACCAGGCGCTGCGTCACCACAGACGCCAGGGCTAACACGAGCACGCCCATGACAATCGTGGACACGATGAGAACCGTGCCCACGAACCTGACCTGCAGCGAGGTGCGCCACCTGTGGGAGAAGCGGTCCCTCGCCTGACCAAAACGACCCAGAGCGATCCCCTACTTACCGGTCTTGTATCCCACGCCGCGGACGGTGAGGATGATCTCCGGGTTCTCCGGGTCGTGCTCGATCTTTGAGCGCAGCCGCTGCACGTGCACGTTCACCAGACGGGTGTCGGAGGCGTTGCGGTAGCCCCACACGGATTCCAAGAGTTCTTCGCGGGTATGCACCTGCTGCGGTTTGCGCGCTAGTTCCACAAGCAGATCGAATTCGAGCGGGGTGAGAGAAATCTCCTTCCCGTCCCGGGTGACAATGTGCTGCGGCACATCCACCTGCAGATCGCCAATCTCCAGGATCTCGCTGGGTTCCTCAGAGTTCTGGCGCAGGCGCGCACGGATGCGGGCGATGAGCTCGCGCGGTTTGAACGGCTTAGTGATGTAGTCGTCCGCGCCAGATTCCAGGCCGAGCACGACATCGACAGTGTCGGTCTTGGCGGTGAGCATGACGATCGGCACGTTGGATTCCTTGCGGATTTCCTTGCAGATGTCCACGCCGCTCATGCCCGGCAGCATCAGATCCAGCAGGACCAGGTCGGGGTCCTGATCGCGGAATGCGCCGACAGCGGCACCGCCGTCGGTCACCGGAACGGCTTCAAAGCCCTCGGCTTCCAGGACGATGGTGAGCATCTCGGAGATGGCAGGGTCGTCATCAACAACCAGAATCTTCGGTGGCATCGTTACTCCTTAGCGCAGGTGCCCAATCACTTCCATAATAGGCGCTGCATCAGTGGCACGGACCCACTGACTCTCCCAGTTCGTCTCCGCCATTTCCGCATACGCCGCGTACGTCGCGTCCTGCAGGGAGGCATCGCGTTCATAGCGGTCGCGGGTCCGCGAAGCGTCCGCCTGTTCGCGGGATCGTGCCCGCGCCCGCGCAGTGTCCGGCGCGGTGTCCACGAGCACCTGCAGGGCGGGTCGGGGCAGCCCGAGGCGATCGAATTCGAGCTCGGCGATCCACGCGCGGTCGTCGATACGCCCCGTGCGCGCCGACGTGTACGCCGCATTCGAGGCGACGTAGCGGTCGAGCAGGAGCACATCGCTTGGCGACGACGCCCACTGCCGCAGCTCCTCGACCACCCCGTACCGGTCGAGGGCGAACATGACGGCCATGCCGTGGGCGGAGTCGGTGAGGTCGCCCATCTTGCCGTGCAGTGCGTCGGCCGCGAGCTGGGCGTGGAGGGACTCGTTGTAACGCGGGAACGCCATGGTCGCCGCGCTGTCGATCCTGTCGGTGGCCCCGAGTTCGCGGATCAGTTTTTGGACCAGCGTGTTCTTGCCGGCGCCGTCGATGCCCTCGAGTGCGACAATCATTAGTAGCGGTAGTGCTCGGGCTTGAACGGGCCGGCGACGTCGACGCCGATGTACTCCGCCTGTTCCTTGGTCAGCTCAGTGAGGTGGCCGCCCAAGCCTTCGACGTGGATGCGCGCGACCTTCTCGTCGAGGATCTTCGGCAACAGGTAAACCTGGTTTTCGTAGTTGTCGGTGTTGGTGAACAGTTCAATCTGCGCGATGGTCTGGTCCGCGAACGAGTTGGACATGACAAACGACGGGTGGCCGGTCGCGTTGCCCAGGTTGAGCAGGCGACCCTCGGACAGGACGATGATGGAGTTGCCCGACGGCAGCGTGAACAGGTCCACCTGGGGTTTGATGTTCTCGCGGGTGACAGCATCGCGGTGCAGCAGGGATGCCATGTCGATCTCGTTGTCGAAGTGGCCGATGTTGCCCAGGACAGCGTGGTCCTTCATCTTCATCATGTCGTCGAAACCGATGATGCCCAGGTTGCCGGTCGCGGTGATGACGATGTCCGCATCATCAATCGCCTCATCGACCGTGACCACCTTGAAGCCGTCCATGAGCGCCTGGAGCGCGTTGATCGGATCAATCTCCGTGACAGACACGATCGCGCCCTGGCCGTCGAGTGCTTCAGCCACACCCTTGCCCACGTCGCCGTAACCGCAGACAAGGGCCTTTTTGCCGCCGATGAGCATGTCGGTGCCGCGGTTGAGGCCGTCGATGACGGAGTGGCGGGTGCCGTAACGGTTGTCGAACTTCGACTTGGTCACCGCGTCGTTGACGTTCATCGCCGGGAACGGCAGCGTGCCCTCATTGGCGAAGTGGTACAGGCGGTGAACGCCGGTGGTGGTCTCCTCGGTGACTCCCTTGACTTCCTCTGCGGTGCGAGTCCACTTGTTCGGCTCCTCGGCCAGGGTGTCGCGCAGCATGTTGAAGAAGGAGATCTGCTCGTCCGAATCGGTCTCATCAGTAGACGGCACGGCGCCGGCGTTCTCGAACTCAGCGCCCTTGATCACGGCGGAGGTGGCGTCGCCGCCATCGTCAAGAATCATGTTCGGGAAGATGGCCTCCCCGTTGCGTTCGCCCCAGCTGAAGATCTGCTTCATGCACCACCAGTACTCGTCCAGGGTCTCACCCTTCCAGGCAAATACAGGCACGCCCTGCGGGTTCTCCGGGGTGCCGTCCTTGCCCACGACGATCGCCGCGGCAGCCGCATCTTCGGTGGAGAAGATGTTGCAGGAGGCCCAGCGGACTTCCGCGCCCAGGTGCGTCAGCGTCTCAATGAGCACAGCCGTTTGCGTGGTCATGTGGATCGCACCAGCAATGCGCGCGCCTTTGAGCGGCTGCTCCTCCTCGTACTCGCGCCGCAGCTGCATCAACCCCGGCATCTCGTGCTCAGCCAGCTCAATCTGCTTACGGCCTGCCTCGTGCAGGGAAAGATCAGCGACCTTGAAGTCAAGATCCATGGTGGGGGTTCTCCTTATTGTCTGCAGTGTCTCGCGTCTCAGCGTCTCAGCGTCTCAGTGACTCAGCACGAGAATACGGGGTCATTCCCCAGCCCCTTAGGAGAGGGCTTCGATGAACTGGTCCACGTCGTACTCAGTGTCGCTCGCGGCGAGGTCTTCGAGGATGGCAACTGCAGCGTCGACAAGCTTTTCATCGAGCTCCGCGGACGTCGTACGCAAAAACGGGTAGGAATCCGCGATGTCCCCTGCGGAGAACGGCGCGCCCGCCCAAATCGCGGCGACCGTGGCTGCAGCCTGGCCGTTGAGGAGCTCATCCTCAGACGCGTTGTCGCGGTCGACGGCGAGCAGGCAAGCATCACGCACTGCCTCCATTCGCTCGTCGGCATCAAGGGAGGCCAGTTCGTCGAGGAAGTCGACGTTGACATCCTTATTGAAGATCGCGGTATCCCACGTGCTCATGCCTTGCTCCTTACCCTTCACATCTGCTCAAGTTCGCCCCTATACAGCGCTTTTCAGAATCTACTACTAGCGCTTGGCAGGCTGCCTGTCTACAAGAACCAGGCAACGCGCGGGAAATTGGGTCTAGCCTAGCCTACATTTCCATGGTAACTTGTTACCGAGTTGTTATTGATCAGCAACAACGCGGGGACATTGCGCGACACAATGAGCGAAGGAGGATGTCATGGAGCTGACCAAACGCCGTTTCGCCGTCTACATGGCATCCGGTCTTGCCTTGGCGCTGCTCCTCGGGCTCGCAGTGTGGAAGATCCCCAGCCCCAGCATGAACATGCGTTCCGACGACACTGAGATCGCCGGCCAACCCGTCGCCAAAACTGGCGATGAAGAAGCCGCAGCAAGCACCGACCCCATATCCATGACCGAGGACCTCCAAGCCTCCGAGAGTGGTTCACGTGCAGCCACGGAAGATCGCGCAGATTCTAACTACGCAGCCGACCCGCTCGCCCCGCCCAACGCTCGGCTCGACGGCGCGCGCGAGGACGGTAGTGAAACCAGCTACTACCGCCCCACCAACGCCGCCCCGAGCCCGCGAAACAACGGCAACGCCGATGAGAGCACGAACGGAAAGAACGGTTCCCGCACCCCGAGCCAGACCCCGCGATCCGGCCAGGCCAACCAGTCCCGTTCTAACTCTGATTCCCAGCCCGAGTCACGCCCAACCACCCGCGGCAACGGCGAGACCACCCGTCCGGAGCGCCCGCAGGGCCCCGGCACCGCACCGGCGACTGTTCCGAACGAGAACAACGAACCCGAACCTCGTCCGGAGCCCGCCAACGACCAAACTTCGCAGCCTGCGGACCAGCCCGCTTCGCCTGCCGACGACAACGCCACACCGCAAGGTGGCAACGCAACACCGCAAGGCGACAACCCTGCGCCTCAGGGTGGCAACGCCACACCCCAGGGCGGTAATGCTGCACCCCAGGGCGGTAATGCTGCACCTCAGGGTGGCAACGCCACACCCCAGGGCGGTAATGCTGCACCCCAGGGCGGTAATGCTGCACCTCAGGGCGGTAACTCTACGGCCCAGGGCGGAAACGCTTCTCCGCAGGGCGATAACTCCACGGTCCAGAGTGGTAACGCTGCACCGCAGAGCGGCCAGGTCAGCGAGCAGCGCTCCGAAGACCCCTTCTCCGCTGCAACTCGCGAAGAGCGCGCAGGCAGCGAGAGCCAAGTACAGGAGTAGTTCGGGGCCTAGCGCTCGGATCAGCCTGGCCTTAAAGCGCGATCCCTCGCGGCTGCCACCCCTCTAACCCGCTTCCAGCGGCGTTGCGCGCAAAGGCGTGCGCAAAACTTTACATGCGTGATTCTTTATGGTTTCAAACACGCAGGTAGTGAATTTCTATCGCTCTACCAGTATCTGGCGGATGTCAACTTTTGCGCAGATGCTCACCCCTTCCAGCCCGGCGCCCCCGTCGGGTGGCGTCTCACAGTCGGTATCTCACAGAGCCACTCGCGCGTAGAAGACCTCAGCCACCTCGTGGCCGGCAGCGCGAACAGAGAAAGGCCCGTCATCGGCCGGGATCCATGCGGCTGAGCCAGCTTTGAGGTCAATGGCCTCGCCAGAACCGCACGTGACAGCACCCTTTGTGCACAGAAGAATGCCGGGACCCGCACCAGAACCTGCACCCGGACCCGCACCGGCATCAGAGCCGGCACCGCCGTCGCCCACCTGCAACGCTCCTGCGCTGGGGTAGAGCCGGTGCCGGGTGAGCACGAAATCCTCAATCGGGACGGGATACTCGGTGGCCTCACCGTAGGGGGCGGTCGAGGTGGTAGTGGCGATGCGCGGGTCGGCTTGGGTGGTGAAGTCGCAGATCCGCACGAGCTCAGGGACGTCGACATGCTTGGAGGTCAACCCGCCGCGCAGGACGTTGTCGGAGCTGGCCATGATCTCGACGGCCATGCCGCTGATGTAGGCGTGGAGCCGCCCAGCGCCGAGAAAGAGGGCCTCACCGGGGGCGAGCTCAATGTAGTTGAGCAGCAGGGAGGCCAGCACGCCGACGTCACCGGGATAGCGGTCGTTGAGCTCGATGAAGCAGGCCATCGCCTCAACCATCCACGCTTCCGCTTCAGGTGAGGGGGATTGGGCGGAGGCGTATATAGCGTCGATAAGCTCGAGGCGTTTTGCGCGCGGCAGCGAAATCCACGTGGTGAACAGGGCGCGCAGCCCCTCTTCCTCGTTGTCCGAGTGGAGGAAGGGCGCGTAGCGGTTCAGCGGGGCGCAGTCGAGGTGCTCGATCAACGCGAGGGTGTCAGCGACGGGGCGCAGACCAGCCAACGCGCGGAACGGGGTCAGCGCGACAAGGAGCTCAGGCTTGTGGTTGGGATCCTTGTAATTCCGCTTGGCGCTGCTCAGCGGGATACCGGCGGCGTTCTCCGCGTCGAAACCAGCCTGCGCCTGCGCGCTGTCCGGGTGCGCTTGGACGGACAGGGGCGCTTCTGCCGCGAGGATCTTCAGAAGGAATGGCAGCTGGGCGCCGAAGCGGGACTCCACCGCAGCCCCCAGGGCGGATGTCGGATCGGTGGAGATGAGGGAGTCAAGACCGGTGCCGTCAACGAGCGACGGCGCTGTGCGGTGGGCACCGAACCACAGTTCTGCTTCGGGTTGCGCCGTTGGCGCCGGCTCGCCGCGCAGCTGGGCCAGCATTGTTTTGGAGCCCCAGGGGTAAGTCTGCAGGGCTGGAGTGATCAGTTTCACGGTCGCTCCCCTACTATCTTGTCAGCTCAATGATAGAGCGCGCACGGCCCGTTCACGGGCGGTCCAGCTAGGAATCGTCTGAGAGCGCCGCAGCGGCGTGGGCGCGCACAATCAAGCACAGTGCCTGCGCAAACGAGCCAGCAGCAGCCGACCTCTCTGCTCGCCCACAGGCCAGCCGCGCATCGTCCTCGCCCCACACGATCGTGCCCACGGACACCACCGGGCCGTCTAGGTAGGGGTCGTGGAAGATGTCGTCCGCAGGGCTCGAGGTCTCCTCCAGCGCGCCAGCAAGCTCATGCTTATCGACGAATCCTCCCGCCAACCCCTTCACCGACCACAACACCGCAGCCACCTCGGCCACCACTGCCCCGGTACGCGTGTAGCCGGTGTGCATGATCCGCTTGCCCGCCACGAACTCGCGCAGCTGGCGGGCCAGGTTGGTCGTCGCGTCGCGTTCGGGTGAGAGCTGGCGCAGTTCCTCATCGACGTCGTCGGTTGCTGCGGCGAGTTCAGCTACCTCATGTGGCAATGCCCCCTCCAGCGTCTGCAGCACAGCTGTTACAGCCGCGATGGTGCGCAGCGGCGACGCCCCGAGCGTGGTCGGCGGGGCGGGGAGGACCACGGTGGAATCAGGCGCGTCCTCGACAACGGGCCCCGTCTGCGGCCCGGCCATAACGGTCTCAGCACCACGGCCTGCCGCGGTGGCCATGGCGCGGGTCACGGCCTGTGCATCGGGCGCGTCGCCGACGACCACGACGACATCGAGCGGGCCAACATAGCCCGGCAACTCGTCAGCCACCACAACAGGCCAGCGCAGGCCAGCACCGGCCCCAGCCTCACTATCCTGCCCCGCCAGAGCGAGAGCACACCGCGCCGCTACAGCCGCGATCTGGTCGGTGGCCAGCACCACCACACTGCGCGGGTTCACCCCGGCAAGGTGCTCCAACCGCCCCGCAGCCTCGGCCACGGCGCGCAGCTGCGCACCTTCATGGGCGACGTCGAAGAACCGCACGGTTTCCCGGTCGTAGTGCGCTGCGCCCTCGAAGTAGCGGTTGGAGGGGTCGGTCATGACCGGATGATTCCCAGCACTTCGTCGACCACAGCGTCGACCTCAGCCTGCGTTTCGGCTTCGACGTTCAACCGCAGCAGCGGTTCGGTGTTGGACGCGCGGACGTTGAACCACGTCTTCGACCCCGCCAAAGAGACGGTCACACCGTCGAGGGTGTCCACCGATTCCGTCCGGTCGGCGAACGCGTCGACGACGGCGTCCATTTTGGCCTGCTGGTCGGCGACCTCGGAGTTGATCTCGCCGGAAGCGGCGTAGCGGTTGTACTGCGCCATCAGCTCGCTCAACGGCTTGTCGTGCTCCGCCAGGGCCGCCAGCACGTGCAGGGCGGCCACCATGCCCGAGTCCGCGTTGAAGAAGTCGGCGAAGTAGTAGTGCGCGGAGTGCTCGCCGCCGAACAGCGCGCCCTTCTCCGCCATCTGCGCCTTGATGTAGGAGTGGCCCACACGCGTGCGCACACCCTGGCCGCCCTTCGCCTCAATCAGCTCGGGCACGGCCTGCGAGGTGATCGCGTTGTAGATGATCGTCGCGCCGGGATTGTCCTCCAGCGTGCGCTCTGCCACCAGTGCGGTGATCGCAGACGGGCTCACCGGGTCGCCCTTTTCATCGACGACAAAGCAGCGGTCAGCGTCACCATCAAAGGCAAGGCCGATATCTGCGCCCTGCTTGACGACGAACCCCTGCAGATCCCGCAAATTCTCCGGCTCCAAGGGGTTGGCCTCATGGTTGGGGAAGGTGCCGTCCAGTTCGAAGTAGAGGGGGCGAACATCTTGGTCCCCAAGCACCGCGGGCACGGTGTGTCCGGCCATGCCGTTGGCGGCGTCGACCGCGATGACGAGCTTCCGATCTTCCGGAAGCGGCACCAGTTCGCGCAGGAAGGAGGCGTAGTCGTCGAGGATGTCGTCTTCCTTGACGGTGCCGGTGGGCCCGTCGAAGGCGGGAGCGCCGTTTATAAGCATCTGAGTGATCTCCGCCAAACCGCTCTCCTGGCTGACCGGTGTCGCGCCCGCGCGGCAGAGTTTGATGCCGTTGTACTGGGCGGGGTTGTGCGAGGCAGTGAACATTGCGCCTGCGCAGCCGAGCGTGCCGGCTGCGAAGTAGAGCTGGTCTGTGGAGGTCAGTCCGAGCGCGACGACGTCGAGGCCCTGGCTGGTCACGCCGTCAGCGAACGCGGCGGCGAGCTCCGGAGAGGACGGGCGCATGTCGTGGCCGACGGCGACGGTCTTCTCCCCTTCTTCGCGCAGGATGGACGCGAAGGCGGCGCCGGCATCGAAGACGAAGTCGCGGTCAACAGTGGCCTTATCGGCGGGCTCGACCAGACCGCGGATGTCGTAGGCCTTCACTGCTTGCGTGACAGCCTCGCGGCTGCGCTTAAGTGGTTCGCTCATGCCTTACGATCCTAGACCGGTGTCAGCGCTCGGGTGCGCGCCAGGGATTGAATACAGGCACACCGAGCTCTGCAAAGTCCTTGACATTGCGCGTCACCACCGTGAGCCCGTGCACTGAGGCGGTGGCACCCAGCAAGGCATCTATCGCTGGCTTTGGATTAGGCACGTGTGTTTGCGCTGCTCGACGGGAGATCTCCAGCGTAATCGGTAGTGTACGGCCCTCGAATCCATCCAACACGGCTTCATCCAGCCAGTTACGCAGTCGCATGGCCTGGACCTCATCTCGACGCGATAGCCGCAAGATACCCACTTCGATCTCGAGCACGGTGAGAACAGAAATGTTGAGTTTGAAAGGGTCCACAGACTCGACCCAACTCAGCACCCCTTCATGGGGCGGGACCGTTGAAACTCGCTGAGAACGTTTGTGTCGAGGAGATACATCAGAATTCCGGAACCCTGAACTCTAGATCTACCCTTTCAAATTCAGCGTCGACTGGATCGCTCATGCGTAGCTTTCTTACAAAGCTCGATCCATCCCCCTGCAGTTTCCGGTATGCCTCTATCGAGAGCAGGACATGCGAAGGTTTTCCCCGCTCGGTGATGACAACAGGACCGTCGAGAGCGGCGCGCTTAGCGGCGCCAACATCATGGTTGAAATCGCGCGAAGAAATCGTCGTCACCGCACCCTCCTTGTAGTTACGTAGTTACATAGTCCACCGCGTCGGGGCTGCGGTCAACGCCTGCCGCTAATTCCCCTCTTCGGCGGCAGCCTCCGCCTCCGGATCCGGCACAATGCTCAAGTGCGCACGGCGGGCAGCCCTGTGTTCCTCGAGGTGCTCCCCGATGCGCTTGGTGCGGTAGACGGGGTGGTTGGAGGTCTGCGGGTTGGTGAAGTCGCGGCCGTCGAACTCGATCGGGTCACGGGTAGTATCCACCAGGCCAGTGGTCACACGCCCTGCCTCAGACACAGCTTGGGCCAGCGCGGTGAGCTCTTCTTCATCAGACAGCTCAATGTTGTCGATGCGCACCATGTCCCACCCCACCGGCGCTGTGATGTGCTCCGAGTGTCGCTGGCATAAATCCCACGCGTGCGGGTCCGGGCTGGGTGACAACGGACTGACAATGGCCGTCTTCTCGGAGTACGCGTACACCAGCGTGGCGATGGCAGGCCGGCCGCACCCCGGGCGGCAGCAACGACGAAAGGTACTCACGGCTCACTAGTGTAAGCGCGCCTGACAGATTTTTGCCCCTCGCCACGCGGCGTGCCCCCATCCTCCCCCGTGACCGGCTGGCTTAGATTGAAGGCATGTCCTCCACCGTGACAGGCCCTGACCGCGAGCGCGATCCGCGCGGCGAGCGCAACGACGCACAAGCCGGCCCGCCGCCTGACCCGTCGTGGCTGCCACCGCGCCGGGACCGGCATGGCCGCGGCGTTCGCGGGCCTATGCTGCCGGTGGCGGTGCCCCGGTACCGGACCCGTTCAATGGCGTTCGACCAGCTCGTCTTAGAGGCCTACGCGCCGTTGCAGAACGCGTACTCTACGCAGCTGTCCGGCGTGGACCTGGCTGTAGACACAATCCCGCGCATGCGGATGCGCCGGGATGCTGCGCACGCGAGCGCTTCGGCAGTTCTGCCGGATGAGATCTTCGCGGACGGCCCGGTCCCCCTCGGCCGCGTCCTGCAAGCTGGCGTGGACCGCTACGGCAATCCGACCCGCGCGCGTTTCGTGGTGTTCCGCGCACCCATTGAGCGCAGAGCAAAAACAGCCCGGGAACGTGCCGAGCTGTTGACTATTGTTTTGACCGCCTTAGTGGCCAACTACCTCAACCTGGATCCGCGGGATATTGACCCGGACTTCCAGTGGTAGCTAGCCGATCTGGCGGCGGAGGCGGCGACGCTCACGGTCGGAGAGGCCGCCCCAGATACCGAAGCGCTCATCGTGCTCGAGCGCGTACTCGAGACACTCATCGCGCACCGCGCAGGCCTGGCAGATGCGCTTAGCCTCGCGGGTGGAGCCGCCCTTCTCGGGGAAGAACGCTTCCGGGTCTGTCTGGGCGCACAGCGCCTGGTCTTGCCATTCCTGCTCGACGGTGCCGAACAGTTCGTCGAGGGTCATTCCGCCCGCGGCCGCACCGCGAAGAATGGCGTTGTCAACCATGTCTTCCACGCCATCCCCTTTCTGAGTAGTTTCGATCGCACCGTTGGAGACACCGTCTGGAGTCGCCGACTGGAAGTTCGTGGGTTCCGTGCTTTCCGTGTGGAATTACACTAATGCGATTAAAACGGCGGGTGCCAAATAGCGTCAACTGAGATTGACTCTTCTCAGCCGAATAAGAGGGTTTCCTCAGAGAAAGCGGTTCATTTTCCGCGTAAGGCACCACACCAGTCACACCAGTAACACGGGGCTTTTTCCGGGGGTAAACTCCGGGGGTACTACATGTAGTAGGTGAAATCGGGGTTAGCAACTATTCCGCTACTAATTTGGGGTGCCGCTACGCGTCCGGGGAGAAGCGCACACCCAAGTCCGGGATGTTCACTCCCGGCCAGATGCGCATGCCGCCCTGCAGTTCACACCGTGCGCCGATCTGCACGCCGTCGCCGATCACGCAGTCCTGGATGCGCGCGTTCGCACCGATGCGCGCACCGGAGGCGATGATGGAATCGCGAATCATGGCGCCTGGCTCGACGGTCACTCCGTCGAAAATCACGCAGTCGTCTAGACGGCAGCCCGCGCCGATGGTAGAGCCGCGGCCGACGAAGGTTCCGCCGACGAGGATGGCGCCACCGGCGACGCCGGCGGAATCGTCGACAAGCGATTCGCCCGTGCGCCCCTCAAGCAGCGGCGAGGGAGCAATGCCGCGCACAAGGTCGGACGAGCCCTGGACAAAGTCGGACGGGCGACCCATGTCGCGCCAGTACGTTGTGTCCACGTGGCCGTAGACGCGGGCACCGGACTTCAGCAGGCCGGGGAAGGTCTCGCGCTCGACGGACACTGCGCGGCCCTGCGGGATGGACTGGATCACGTCGCGCTGGAAGACGTAGCAGCCGGCGTTGATCTGGTCGGTCGGCGGCGCCTCAGTCTTCTCCAGGAAGGCCTGGACGCGGCCGTCGGCATCAGTGGGCACGGAACCGAACTGGCTCGGGTCCGGCACGCGCACGAGGTGAAGGGTGACATCCGCCTCCCGCTCGGCGTGGGTGGTCAGGATCTGGCCCAAGTCAGCACCGGAGAGGACATCGCCGTTGAAGATCATCGCGGTGTCATACCGCAGCCGGGACTCGACGTTGCGGATCGCGCCGCCGGTGCCCAAGGCTTCCTCCTCCACAACGTATTCGATCTCTAGGCCGAGGTCGGAGCCGTCACCGAAGTGCTTCTCAAACACCTCCGCCTTATATGAGGTACCCATGACCACGTGCTTGATGCCAGCGGCCTGGATCCGCGCAAGAAGGTGCGCCAGGAACGGGTAGCCAGCAGTAGGAAGCATCGGCTTCGGCGTGGAGACTGTGAGCGGGCGAAGGCGCGTGCCTTGGCCGCCGACAAGAACAACGGCGTCCGTCTGCGCAGGATCAATCGTAGAAACCATGCGTTCAACCTAACCCGATCGATCAAGAAAACCGCGCATTAACCTGTCACGGATCGGTTGCAACTTCATAGGAGCAAGCTCCCAGCTACCCCACAGCACGGGCGAGCAGGGCGCGCGCCTTCAGCCCTGACCACAGCACCAGCCGGAGCGGAGCCTCCCACCAGTGCGGATGGCGGTCAGCCTGGAACCGGTAGGCGGAGTCGTGGTGCGCCGGCGTGGTCACCGCGGAGTACTTCTTCGCGGCGTGGCCCTGGTCGTGAGTGATGAGGGCATCGGGGCAGAACAGGTTCGTCCACCCGGCGCGGGTCAAACGCTCGCCAAAGTCAATGTCTTCGAAGTACATGAAGTAGCGCTCGTCGAAGCCACCGAGCGCCTCAAACGCATCCCAGCGGACCAGCAGGCATGACCCGGACAGCCATCCAGCGCGGCGCAGCGTGTCCATACCTTCCCCAGCCTTGTAGGCGCGGCTGAACGGATTGCCCGGCCAGAACGGGTACAGCACAGCATGGCCAATCCCGGTGACCAGCGTGGGCACTTCGCGTGCCGACGGATACGCCGACCCGTCCGCCTCTAGAATCCTCGGTCCTACTGCCCCGGCTTCCGGGTGCGTCCGTGCGCACTCGATAAGCGCATCAATGGAACCGGGCAGGAACTCCACGTCGGGGTTGACGATGAGGAAGTAGGTGGGGTTGATGTGGCCGGCGGTTTTGACGTCGACAAGCGAGCGCGCTGCGAAATTGATCGCGGGGCCGTACCCGATGTTGCCGCCTGTGGGCAGGAAATCCACGCTGTCGTTGGCGCAGGCGACATCCTGCGGCACCCCGTCGGCGGAACCGTTGTCCGCGCAGATGAGGCGGGTGGGAAACACGGTTGCCTCGGCAAGCGATTCCACTAGCGCCGGCAAATGCCTGCCCGGCGAGTAGGTCACGGTGATCACTGCCAGCGGAGTTTCGGGGTTGGTCACAGTGGGGCAGCTTACCGCGCGCGGGAAGAGTTTTGGCGGGCCCGTACCGTATACTTCTGAGCTAATTCGAGACAAGGGGCGAGACGATTCGTGAGTGAGCACTTGAGGCCTGTGCGCGACATTCAGGCGGCTCCGTCGCGTGCACGGGACATCTCCCAAGCAGGGCACCCGGCCGTCAAGGGCCTGCTGGCCACGTTGTCTGTTGTGCTGCTCGTTATCGCCGGAATGGGCTACTACTCCATCGGCCGCCTGGGCAACAGCCTGTCCGCCTCCGAACTGGACCTGGGCAACAACGACCTCGACGGTGCCGACGGTGCCGTGGACATTCTCCTGGTCGGATCAGACTCGCGCACGGACGCTCAGGGCAACCCCCTCTCTGACGAGGAACTCGCCCGCCTCAACGCCGGTGAGGCCGAGGGCGAGCTCAACACCGACACCATCATGGTCGTGCGCGTGCCCAATGACGGCTCCCGCGCCACCGCCGTATCCATCCCCCGCGACACGTACGTCCACGACGACACCTTCGGCAACACGAAGATCAACGGTGTCTACGGCCTTCACGCGCTGGACAAGCGCGAGGAGCTCACCGCAGACGGCATGGACGAAGGCAAACCCATGGAGGAACAGGTCGCGCGCGCTGGCCAGCAGGGACTGATCAACGCTGTGGCGGACCTGACCGGTGTCGAAGTCGACCACTACGCCGAGGTGGGCCTGCTCGGTTTCGTGCTGCTCACGGACGCTGTCGGCGGTGTCGACGTCTGCCTGAACGCCGCCGTGGACGAGCCGCTATCCGGTGCGAGGTTCCCCGCTGGCCGCTCCACCCTCAACGGCACCCAGGCCCTGGCGTTCGTGCGCCAGCGCCACGACCTACCCCGCGGCGACTTGGACCGCATTGTGCGCCAGCAGGTGTTCATGGCCTCCCTGGTGAACAAGGCTATCTCCGCCGGCACGCTGTCGAACCCGGCGAAACTGCGCGAGCTGTCCACCGCCGTGGAACGCTCCGTGACGGTGGACACCGGCTGGAACATCATGTCCATGGCCACCCAGATGTCCGACCTGGCTGCCGGCAACGTGCATTTCGTGACCATCCCTGTCACCTCCGTCAACGGTGTAGGTGACTACGGCGAGTCCATCGTCACCGTCGATACCGGCCAGGTGCACAACTTCATGGATGAGCTGGCGCGCGAGGAGGGTGTCACGGAGCCAGGTGCAGACGATCCAGGTGCCGGTGCAGGTGCCGGTGCTGCAGAGTCAGATAAGGACGCTTCCGGAGGCGCCGCTGCTGCCCTGCCGGATACCGTGCAGAACTACACAGCGACGGTCCTCAACGCCGGGGAGATCACCGGCCAGGCCAGCGGCGTGGGTGCCTACCTGTCGGAACAGGGCATGACGGTCGAAAGCGTCAGCAACGCGAGCCCCGGCCTGTACTTCGAGTCCCAGATCCTCGCCGCTAACCCGAGTGATCCGGCAGCGGTCAAGCTGGCAGAAGCACTCGGTGGCCTGCCCATCGTGGCACATGAGACTGTGGAGGCAGGCTCTGTCGTCGTGGTCATCCACGACGATTACACCGGCCCGACCTCCGACTCTGCCGCCGCCGCTCCCACCGAGGTCTCCCAAGAAGAGACCGTGGGTACGCCCGGTGAGGACTTCGGAGCCGCCGAGGTCGCCCCAGAGTTCAACGCCGGCGGCACCGGCCCCCGCTGCGTGAACTAACCGTGTCTGCCGGCTGGAATACTGCTCGGCCTTATGCAATTTTTTGCAACCTTGTGACCAGCGAGTTCATCTGAGCAGTATTCCGGAAAACCCCGAGCAGTATTCCAGCTCCCCGGGGTTACGCGCCCCAACCGTGACCGCGGCCACTCCCCGCCGAGAAAATCCTTACTATGGGGCGCATGAGCTTGCTCACACCCCTCCTCTCCGCCGACCCCGCCAGCCCCAGGCTGACCGTCTACGACGAGGTCGCAGGCACCCGCATGGAGTTCTCGGCGATGACGTTGGACAACTGGGCCAACAAGATTGCCAACATGCTTATCGACGAATTCGACCTCGACCCCCACGATCCCTTCGGGGAATCCCCGACCATCATCGTGGACCTGCCAGTGTCGTGGCAGGCGGCAGTCATCCCGGTAGGCATATACAACGCGGGCTTGAGCCCGTATGTGGACGTCAACCGTGAAAAGCACCAGTCCTCTGCGGGTCCGAGACTCGTGTTCACCACCGTTGAGCGGGCGAAGGATTGGGACGGCGTACCGGATGTCGTCGTGGTCTCCAACGACCCATTCGGCCGGGGCGTGGTCGAATCCGGCGGCACTCTCCCACCGGGGCTGGTCGACTTCGGCCCGACGGTGCGGTTCTACGGCGACCAGTTCTATGACAACCCTTACGATCTGAACAGCTGGGTTCTCCCAGAGGACGGCCCCGAGCGCTACCTGGTCCCCGGCTGGACCACGGGCCCGGAATTCGAGCGCCGGATCATGTGCCCGCTGGCTGCCGGCGGGTCCGTCGTGGTCATTGCAGGCGTGGCGTCCGCCGAGCGCGTAGAGCAGATCATGGAGGCAGAGAAGGTCACGGAGACGCTCAGCTAACCGAAACCGGCTAGCGCCCGTAGCGGCGCCGCACGTACTTGCGCCACACCACCCGCGCCGCCGAGTGCGGCGTGGCCACAATCTCGCGGGCGTAGTTCTTCAACCGGGACTTTCCCGGCGTCGGCGCAGCCACCACTGTCACGGGCACCTCGAGGTGCGCCGCCCACACGCGTACCCGGGCGACGTGGAACCCGTTGGTGACCACGATCAGCCGCCGCGCGTCCGGGAACAGAGCCCACGACTGTTCCAGGTTCTCATTGGTGGAGGTGGCGAAAGGCTCTTCGATGATGTCGCGGGCATCGACACCGTTGTCGGCCAGCCACGCAGCCATGACGGCAGCTTCCCCATGACCGGATACGACGACGGGCCGCCGGCCGTGGGACGCGACGTACTCGGTAGCTGTGCGGAGGCGAGCTTCGAGCATGCGGGAGGGGCGGCCGTCGATAATGCGGGCGCCAAGTACGACTAACGGGTCGCGGCCCGAGGTGTTACTCACCGCCGAGGAGACGCTCGCGCAGGGCCTGGTCTTTGCGCTCGACGTCCTTGGCCATGTTCTCCTGGTAGTCGACCATTTTGCGCTGCACCGCCGGGTCGGTTGCACCAAGGATGCGCGCAGCGAGCAGGCCGGCGTTCTTCGCCCCACCGATGGAGACAGTCGCCACGGGCACACCACCGGGCATCTGCACGATAGACAGCAGCGAGTCGAGACCGTCCAGGTCCGCCAGAGCGCGCGGGATGCCGATGACCGGCAGCGGCGTCGCGGCCGCCACCATGCCCGGCAGGTGCGCTGCCCCGCCCGCGCAGGCAATGATGACCTGCAGGCCACGGGTGTGCGCATCCTTGGCGTAGGCGAGCATGCGCTCCGGGGTGCGGTGGGCGGAGACGACACCCACCTCGAACGGGATCTCAAACTCCGCGAGGACCTCCGCCGCCGGGGCGACAGTGTCCCAGTCAGAGTCGGACCCCATGATGATGCCTACCTGCGGTTCCATCTACGCTCCTGTTCCCTTCACGATGATCTCTGCGGCCGCCTTCGCCGTCTCCAACACTGTGGCTAATTCATGGCCCGAGACATTGACGTGGCCCATCTTGCGGCCCGGGCGGTAGCCCTTGCCGTAGAGGTGAACTTTGGCCTCCGGGTAGCGGCGCATGACTTCGGCGACGCGCTCCTCCATCGGCTCCGCGGGTTCGGTCTCTCCGCCGAGGGTGTTCACCATGACGGTGAACGGCGCGGTCATCTCCACCGAACCGAGTGGCCAATCGAGCACTGCGCGCACGTGCTGCTCGAACTGGCTAGTCACGCAGCCGTTCTGTGTCCAGTGGCCGGTGTTGTGCGGGCGCATAGCCAGCTCGTTGACAATCACACTGTCACCGTCCGCGAACAGCTCCACGGCGAGCACGCCGGTCACGCCCAGCTCTTCAGCCACGTTCATCGCCAGCTCTTGGCAGTAAGTGGCCATCTCCGGCGCCATGTTCGGCGCAGGCGCGATCGCTTCCACACAAATGCCGTCGCGTTGGCGGGATTCCACGACCGGCCACGCCCGGATCTCGCCGGACGGGGTGCGCGCGACCATCGCGGAGAGTTCGCGGTCAAAGTCGATCTTGCGCTCCGCGTACAGCGGGGTGCCGTCTGCCAAAAGCTTATCGACGAGCTCACCCGCCCCCTCCCGCGACTTCGGGAACCACACACCGTGGCCGTCGTACCCACCGCGGGTGGCCTTGAGGCACATCGCGCCTTCGACCGAGTCGAAGAAGGTCTCCGCATCCTCGACGCTCTCAATGGCCGCGAACTCCGGGACTGGCGCCCCGATCTCTGCCATCTTGCGGCGCTGTTCCAGCTTGTCTTGGGCGTAAATGAGTGCCTGGGGTTGCGGCTGCACGCTCACCCCGGAGGCAATGAGCTCATTCAAGAATTCATTAGGAACATGCTCGTGGTCAAAGGTAGCGGCGGCGGCGCCGGAGCAGACTCTTTTGACGTCGTCAAGCACTGTGTAATCGCCGATGACCACGTCGCCGAAAACCTGCGCGGCGGACGCGTCGGCGGAGCTGGCGAGCACCCGGGGTTTCAGGCCCAGCTCAATAGCTTCGGTGTGCATCATCCGGGCAAGCTGGCCATCGCCGATCACGGCGAGAATGGGCATTCCCTGGGGGTCTCTGTTCGCTGCGTCACTCACGCTTGTCCACTCTAGTGAGCCTGCCCGCCCGACGAGCGCTGGACCTGCTTTCGGTATGCCATCCAGGGCGGCGTAGGCCCCATCCCGAACTCAGTCCCATGCGCCACAGCAGCCACAACTAGGCGCGCGGGACACAATGCCATCTATGTGACAGGGGTGACTCAGTTCGGGATGGGTCCTACGCAGTTCCATGGCGCAGTCCGGCACCCCTCGTCCCCAACCGCCTCGCATGGCTACCATCGGGCCTATGACCACGATTGGCCGCCACACGATTTTCCAAAACTCCCTCATGTCCGCGCTTCTCGACGGCATCTATGACGGTGAACTCACCATCGGCGACATGCTGTCTCGCGGCAACTTCGGCCTGGGCACCTTCGACGCCCTCGACGGGGAGATGATCATCCTGGACGGCACGTGCTACCAGCTGCGCGGCGACGGCTCCGCCACCATCGCCGACCTGGATCAGAAGAGCCCGTTCGGGCAAGTGACCAACTTCGTGCCGAAGATCGTCGCCGACGCACCGAAGGGGATGCGCCGCAGCGAGCTATCCGCATTCATCGACGAGCTGCAGCCGTCCGGGAATTACCTGCACGCTGTGCGCATTACCGGCAGCTTCGACACCGTGACCACCCGCACGGTGACCAAGCAGGAGAAACCCTACCCGCCGATGCAGGACGCCGTTGCCGACGACAAAGAAATCAAGTTTGAAAACGTCTGCGGCATCATCGGCGGCTTCCGCACCCCCGGCTACGCGAAGGGCATTGGTGTGCCGGGCTGCCACGTGCACTTCATCGATGAGGACCGTACCACCGGCGGCCACGTGCTGGACTACACCGTTCATGAGGCCGTGATTGAGCTCTGCCCCGCCACGGACATCGAACTCCACCTGCCGCTGACGGCCGACTTCGCCGCGGGCAACCTCTCACCGGAGGATCTGGACCAGCAGATCCACGACACTGAGGTGAAAAGCTAAAGCAGCTGCCGGTGGGAGCGGAAATAAGTGAAGGGATCCCTTCCGATGCTTCGGTTCTAGGACCGGTATTCGGACGTGACCCCTTCGGCTGGAGCTATCCAAAGGGCCAATACGGCCCCTGTGCTCTCTCAACATAAGATAATAGATCGGTAGTCGAGGAAAATCAAGAGACGCATCGGTTCGAAGGGGGAAATCGGATGCACGGCAGTGAGCACGGCAAGCTAGTTCTGAGCGCGCTTAGTGAAGAGCGCACTGCGAAGTATTTGGCTCAGACGGGAAACAACGCTGATCGGGCTTTGAGTTTGTACAAGTGGGATTCGAGACTATCTGCCGCGATGTGGAGTTTGATTTCGCTTTTCGAGGTCGTTTTAAGGAACAAGCTTTGCGATGCAATTGATGCTTGGAGCGATTCAGTCACTCCCCCTAGCAATAAGCAGTGGATCAAGGAGCCGAAGGACAATGTTCGTGAGCCGCTTTCCAAAGTGAGCGCGTCCATTGCTAACTCAGCTAAAGGCAAGGCAGCGAAAGCCAAGGAGCTACGCGATAGTGGTGAAGGCCTAATTGGAGGGCAACATCCCCGCATGGGGGAGCCAATTACGCGGGATGACCTGATTGCTCAGGTGACCCTGACTCAGTGGAAGGAAAACTTCTTCTACCGCTCCCCCGAAACGCAGCCGGACGGGGAAGTCAAGTTCTTTCCGGATGAGACTCGATACAACGATCTCACAAGGGTCTACGAGGCCATTACTGAGCCGGCGCTTTCTGCGGGCCCCAGACCGATTGATCCCGATCGAGCAAGTTTCTTGATGCACCGGATCAACTTGCTTAGGAACCGGATCGGCCACCAAGAGTCCCTAATTGACATTGACTGCGGTAGATTGCGAAAGGAAATCTTTGAGCTTCTCAATTGTCTTGATCCGGCCGTGCTCGAGCACTACTCTTCCAACGACCCGATCCCCGGAATCTTGAGGGACGACCCAAGGAAAAGGAGAGCTTCCAGCTAAAGCAGCTGCCGGTGGATGAGCTCCTCCACCCGTTTAGAGCGCCCCACGTTGGGGAAGTAGACCGGCTGCCCGTAACCGAACACGGCGATGCTCATGCCTCCCCGGTAACGCCGGGCACCGCGGATCTGCGCCAACGGGATCGACTCGGTCCGGCCGCGGCCGATGTAGAGGACACGCTTGTTAGTCACCACGAAGCGTTGCCGGCGCGAGCGCACGAGCGGAAACACAAACCGCCACAGGGCGAGCACCGCCCACACCGCCACGGCACCGTTGCGGAAAGCTACATCCACCCTGTTGACGTCCATCCATCCGATTGCCATCCACGACAGGGCGGTGATGACGATCAGCTCGAGGAAGGGGAACACCAGCGTCGTCATCGGCGGCGCCATGTCCGCCAGGACGACTTCTCCCCTACCGAGCTTGATCTTGGACACGTCAGGGAGTTTAGTTGGCGGGTCGCAGGTGAGTCACGTCGCCAGTCGAGTAGCTCACCCCATCCACGACTACTTCGCCATGCTTATCGACGTCGTCGACGACCCCTTCCACGTCACCCTGCGCCGTCGACAAGCGAACGCGTTGGCCGATGGTGGCCGAGACTGCCCTGTAATCACCTAGAAGCACCGCGTCGCGATTCTGCCACTGGGTGAGCCGCTCGCCGAGCGCGCGCAGCAGGTCGATGACAAATGAGTCCCACTCAATAGTGATGCCTTCGAGGCTGAGCGCCGTGGACCAGTCCGTGGGCAGATCCTCCGCACGCCACGCGATGTTGAGGCCAAGGCCCATGACCAGCATGGTGTTGTCGCCGTTTACGTCGATCTCTCCGAGGATGCCGCAGAACTTCTTGCCGTTCAGTAGGACATCGTTGGGCCACTTGAGCTGGGCGTTCGGTATGATATCCGTCACGGCCAGGCCGGTAGCTAGGCTGGCGAGGCCGACATCCTCGACGTGCTTCAGTTCCACCGCGACCGACATGAGCAGGCTCGCTCCCGCCGGCGCCTCCCATACCCGGCCGAGCCGGCCCTTGCCACCCGTCTGCCGGTCCGCGATGAGCACGTGGCCCGGCTCCCCCGACGCCAGCAGCTCTGTATTCGTCGAGGATGCTGTCTCCACATGGCGCACGTCGCTCCAGTACTCGGCGACCTCGGATTCAATGCGGGCAATGTCCTGAACTGTCATGGGGTCCAGAGTATCGGGACATCGAGGTAACGCGCGCAGCATCACCACCGCACCCAGGAAGTTCAACAGCAATAGACGCTCCGCCGACTCCGCACTGCGGAGTTCCTGCGGTTTTGCACCCGCTCCGCAACCCCGCCGCTGGACTTACACTGGGCGCCATGTCGGACATGAAGCTGTTCACTGTCGGTTATTCGAAAAAGAGCGCCGAGGAGTTCTTCGACTTGTTGCGCGACAACGGCGTGAAGCGGGTGGTGGACATCCGCCGGCACAACACGAACCAGCTCGCCGGCTTCACCAAACAGGACGACCTCGCGTGGTTCCTCGATGTCATTGCGGGCATCGACTACGAGCACGTCTTGGAGCTCGCCCCGAGTGAGGAGCTCATGCACGCCTACCGCAAGGAGGGTCTGCCTTTCGACGAGTTCGCCGAGAAGCTCCGCAAGCAATTCGACGACCGCAAGATGCCCACCAAGGCGACGTTCGACCGTGCGGCGCTGCTGTGCTCGGAGGCGGACCCGTCCACATGCCACCGACTCGTTGCGGCGGAATACCTGGCGGAGAAATGGTCCGGGGTGGAAGTCATCCACCTATAGCGGACCGCTGACGGGCAGCTCCGTCACTCGCCGAGCACGTCAGCAATCAGCCCACGCACCTTCGCGTCGATGTCGTCGCGGACCAGCCGCATTCGCTCCATGCCCTCAATTCCGCGTGTCGACGGCTCATCCGTCACCCAACGCTCCATCGTCCCGCGGGCATCATCGGGCAGGTCCAGCTGCGCTTCCTCACCGATGACCACAACACGGTCTGCAGTGCGGAGGATCTCCGGGTCAACCGCCTTCGGGTGCCCGTCGGACATGTCCGCGCCGACCTCTTCCAGCGAGGCGGCAGATTCCGCGTTGATCGACGTTCCGGGTTCGGTGCCGGCCGAGTGGATTTCAAGCCGCTTCCCCGCGTGCTTTTCCGCGAGAGCAGCAGCCATTTGGGATTTCCCGCCGTTGCGGACACAGACGAACAGGATCTTGGGAGTAGGTGACATCATGCATCCTTTCTATACCGATGAACTCGCTGCCGATGCACGCGCGGGCGACTCTTGCCGCTCAGGCAGGGTCGGGTCACCGGGGAACAGCTTCGGGCCGATCCCCCGCATGACGTAAACGAGACCGACCAGAACCGGAATCTCGATGAGCGGGCCGATCGTTCCCGCAAGCGCCTGCGCGGACTCGGCACCAAAGGTACCGATAGCCACAGCGATGGCCAGCTCGAAGTTATTGCCCGCCGCGGTGAACGCCACCGACGCGGACTGCGCGTAGCCCATCCCAGATGCCTTGGACACGACAAGCCCGATGAAGAACATGCCGACGAAGTAGATCAGCAACGGCACGGCCACCCGTGCCACCGTCCACGGTCGGGACATGATTTGCTCCCCTTGGAGGGAAAACAACAGAACGATGGTGTAGAGCAAGCCGACCAACGCGAGCGGAGAAATCGCCGGGAGGAATTTTTCCCCATACCAGTCGCGCCCCTTCACCTTCTCCCCAATGATCCGCGACAGAACACCTGCGAGCAGCGGAATGCCTAAGAAAACCAAGACCGAGGACACAATGACCCAAAACGAAAAGCTCGCGGACGTGGTGGACAGCCCCAGCCACTCAGGCAGGATCTGCAGGTAGAACCACCCCAACACGCCGAACATCAGTACCTGGAAGACTGAGTTCATCGCTACCAGCACCGCAGTGGCTTCACGGTCAGCACACGAAAGATCCGACCATACAAGCACCATGGCAATGCATCGGGCGAGGCCCACGATGATCAAGCCGGTGCGAAGTGCAGGCTCATCGGGCAGGAAGATCCACGCGAGAGCGAACATGACCGCCGGGCCAACGATCCAGTTGAGGACGATAGAGACCGCCATGAGCCGCTTATCCGTGGCGATCTCCTTGGTCTTGTCATAACGCACCTTCGCCAGCGGCGGGTACATCATCACCAACAAGCCGAGCGCGATCGGCAGAGAAATCCCGCCGACCTCCATGCCCTGCAGCGCCCCGCTGAGCCCAGGGAACCAGTTCCCTAGCCCAAGCCCCAGCGCCATGGCCAGAATGATCCACACAGGCAGAAATCGGTCGAGAAATGACATGCGCGCAGGTTCCCGCGCCGCAACTGGGTCGGACATAGCCCACCTTTCGTATCGACGACTATCAATACGAAACGTAAGGCTATTATTGATCCCTGTCAATATGAAAGAGTGAGAATCATGGCCGCCCCGAACATCCCACCAGCAGCAGCAGACCCAACAGCCTGCTGCTCACTGGGCGCCGGTCCACTCACCGACGAGGAAGCCGACCGCTACGCCCAGCTTTTCAAAGTGCTCGCCGACCCAGCCCGCCTACGGCTCCTCTCCCAGCTCGCCGAAGACGGCTGCGGCCCGATCAGCGTCTCCGAACTCGCCGAGCAATCCGGCCTGAGCCAACCCACGGTCTCCCACCACCTGAAGAAGCTCACCGACGCCGGCCTACTCACCAAAACCCGCCGCGGAAAGACCGTCACCCACACCGTCTGCCCCGCACCATTCGCAGAGCTGCGCACGGTGCTGCAGATGGACTAGCCAGCCACCCGTCCGACCTCGTCCACGCCGGCGACCACGACCCCGGGGACTCCGCACTGCGGAGTTCCTGGGGTTTTTCGCGTGGGCGCCGCATTCCCTCCGATCACACAGCGGACCGATCGGTCCACATTTTAAGACCACGCATGAATTTAAACCCTAGCCATGAAAAACCAGCACACATAGCGTGGAATCCACTCAACCGAACCCGACACAGACTGAAAGGTCTACTTTCATGGCTGACATCCCCCTGATCACACTGACCGACAAAGACCGCGAAAACCTCGACCGCTTAGCCCAGTTCCCTCTTTTAGACGCCATCAACGGCCGTCGCTCCCGCCGCTTCCCTCTCGGCGGCCACGTGCCGGCCGGACCACTGGCATATCAAAGCAAGCACGACATCCAACCGCTCAGCGATCTCGAGCGAGCAATCGTTCTGGCGACCGTCGCTGGCGTGACGGGCTGGCACCACAGCATCACGCACCACCCGGGCTACGCGCCGAAACTGCCGGACTATTCGGGCAGTGCCGCCGGCCGCACATTCCCGTCAGCGGCTGGCTTCCACATCGCTGACTTCTTCTTCACCGACGAGTCCGGCACCTACGCACTGTCCACGCGCGACGCCACGCCGGAGGTACCTTTCAACGAGAACGAGGGCTTCACCGAAGCCCGTCTCAACTCCGTCCTACGTCGAGTGCGCAAGCTTAGCGACGACCGCCTCCACATCCCCCGCGAAGAGCCTTACCTAGAGGGACACAACACGTGGATCGCCAACCACCCCGGTTCATTGCTCATCGCGCCGGTCTCCGACTTGGCGCAGCACACCTTGGCCAACCTCGCCTTCTTCACCCGCAACAAATACGTCATTTACGACGACATCAACGGCCGCGAGATCCCCGGTATCAAGGAATTCGGCGACATCGCGCGTGTCGACGATCCCCTGCCTCTCACCTTCCTCGAGCAGTACTCCCAGACCGAGGCCACCGCCGAGCTCATGTCGTCTACCCTGCTCGGCCACCTCGTCCTCGGCGCGCTGGGGCTCGGCGGGTGGAGCTTCGACGGCATCGACCGCCTCACATTCCTCGGCGGCTCCGGGCGTGAGGATGTCCCCGGCCTCGGCTTCGACATCGAAGAAGATGAACGCTGGTCGCTGCCGAACGCCATCGGCAAGAAGGACGTCTTCGAGACCTACCGCCCGCCCTACTACGACACAATGGCCGACGCTGTCGATGCCTTCTTCGAGCGCAAATACGGTCCCGGCGGCCCCTTCCACCCAGACACTCCGGGCCCCTGGACCGAGAGTCGCGCCATCCGCTCCCAGGCCGCCAAACCCGACGAGCGCTTCACCGAACTGATGAAGCTCCAAGCCACCTACATCTGGGACACCTTCGGCAAATTCCCCGGCACCATCCCCACCGTCTGGATCATGAATTACCTCCAGGCCCAGCACCTCGACACCGACTACTACGACGAGATCTTCAACCCCGGCGCATACCTGTCCACCCACGCCGAGCATCAGCAGCGGTGGCACTAAACAACGAACAACCAGAACAGCAGGGACTCCCCATTGCGAAGTCCATGAGGTTTTGCAAAGTCGTCTGCTCGGCTACATCATCTGCGCCGCACAGTTCTGCGTCCAACCGGCTCGTACCGTCGGTGAAGAAGGTCGTGCCGGTCTCGTGGATGCTGGGGTCGCCGCAATAGGCGATCTGCTTGTCCATAACGTGCGGATCTTCCTGCCCCGGCGCTTCGGTGTAGCCGATGACCGGCTCTTCAACCGGCTGGGTCGGGGCCGTCGGATATTCATCTCGTGCCGAGCTCGGCGCCGGTTGAGCGCTCTCGGGCGCCTTTTCGCTTGTCGACGACTCCGGCGCCACGTCAATCTCCCCCAAATCGAACTTCCCGTTGCCGATCCCGAGCACCTTCGCGTCCTCGGTGATCAGGAACGCACCGTACATGCGGACTTTCTCACCCGTCATCGCCCGCACGGACGCCCACAGTTCGTAGTCTTGGGGCGCATCGCATCCGGCGGCAAATTCGCCGGTGGTCTTGAAGTTCTCCGCGTCCCATGCCTCAACAGGGTCGGGCGTGACACCGATCTCGCCGCCCTGGTCATCGGTGACTTTGTCCGTCGCGGTCAAGATGCCGCTGACCTGGACAAGCTGCATGTCTTTCGGAATCTCCTCGGCGACCAACGGGGCCTTGCACTCCTGGCCGAGGAGAATTTCCTCCACCTTGAACTCGCCGAAGCACTTGCTTCCCACGCAGTCCACCGGAACGGTGTCCCCCACCTTGGCGAATTCCGGTTGCTGGGATTCAGTCGATGTCTCCTGCGTCTCACTCGCGAAGTCGGCGGTCACGGCGCTATTGGAGCACTCCGCCAGCAACAGGGCGCCGACGGAGCCTGAGCCCCAGCGCCCCAACGGGTGTGGCCACTACGAGAGAGCGATACGCGGACAAGGTGGTAGAAAACAAGCTCATAGAAGACGTCGAGTTCACGAGCCCTTCAGCCGCAGCTGCCTTCTTATTTGGCGGTTCGGTTAACGGCCGCACAAGCTGGAATCTTCTAAGCAACCCGAGCATCACCCTCGCAGAATGGGAACGTCAACAGGAGTTGGCGGGGTTGCAGCTCCGACGCCCGCTGAGCCACCCAATTATTCCCGACTTACTTAACTAGCCAAGATTTAGATTTCAGGAAGTAGATTCGACGGCTCTCCGGTAGCAGTGATCACCAGCTCGTCGCGGGCCCTTGAGGCCGCGACGTAGAGCAGCGACCGCTCGCGCTGGAGCGCTTCGCGCGCGTCTTCCTCGGAGAGGTCCTTCAGCCGGTAGCGGAGAGGCATCAGCTCCTTGCCCACCCCCATGAGGATAACGTGGGTGAACTCCATGCCTTTGGCTCCGTGCATCGTCATGACGGAGACTTGCTCGTGCGAAGCACGTTCGGCGTTCCGGGTGGCTACTGCATCAATTCCTCTGTCAGCGAGGCCGGAGACAACGCGCGAGATCTGACCGCGGGTGCGGCACATAACGCCGATATGAACCTCCTTGTCCGAATCCATCCACCGGGAGATGTAGTGATCCGCGACATCGAATTCCTGCTCCTCCGATTCGACTCGCACCAGATACGGTTGCGGACCCGTGCGGGCGGAACGGTAACCGGCAACGGAGTCCGTTTCGCCCTCACCGTCCAGGTAGGCCAATCCCTCTTCGCCTGCGAGGATCCGCAGCGCGTACTCGAGGTTCTCTTTGGTGGTACGGTAGTTCAGCGTCAGGCGGCTGGAGGCGCGACCACGCGTGGAAATGCCGAAACGCGAAAGTCGAAGCGGTTGTCCGTAGATGCGCTGGTGGGAATCCTCAGCGATGAAAATGTCGTTCGGCCCTTCAGCAACGCATGCCCGCAAGAAACGCCAGTGGCCGGCGTTGAAGTCCTGGGCCTCGTCCACGACGACGTGGTCGAACAGTGAGCCCCCGCCGTTTTCGTGGCGCACTCTCAAAACCTCGGCGCCGACAGCTGACATCGTGGGCCAGAAGAGTTGGCCGTCAACGGCTTGGGTCTGCATGACGGATTGCATGATGTCCCAGATGAGCTTGCGCTGTTTGCGGTTCAGGGGCGTTCCTCGCCCGGTGCGCGCGACCTTCAGGTACTCGGCCTGGCTGGTCACGCTGCCGCCAAGGACGACGCCCTCAAATTCTTGCTGCAAGAATGTCTGGTTGGCAATGGAACGGGGGAGCTCTTCACTGGCGGATTCAACAGCTGTCTCCCACACCTGCTCCGCATCGCGTTCAAGGTAGGGGCGCACACGGGATGCGGGGTGTCCGAGCACGCGCTTCGTCGCCACCTCCACCTCGGACGAGGAGGCGAGAGTGAGCACTTGGCGCACCACGGCATCGATGTTGTCCACCCAAATGCCCTCTTCACCTGGATTAGATGCCTCAGGAAACTGAGCGTTCAGCGCGTTGAGCTGGGATTTCAGCCCTTGGGCTAATCCCTTCGTGTACGTGGTCAGCAAGACTCGTGGAGGCACCTCGCCAGCATCTTGATTGGGCACCGAGCGCCGTGCGAGATTGTTCGCGCGGTGCACCGCCACCACAGTCTTGCCGGTGCCCGCACCGCCGAACACGCGCGAAGATCCGCTCCGGGCACCCTCCGCCATACGGCGCTGCTCCGGGTGGATGTACACGCGCCATTGGTCGAAAGATCCGGCCTCGATGACCGCGCGCAGGGAGTCAGTGTCAACGTCGTCCACGTACGCGAAGTCGAGCTCCGCTGCAGGGTGACGCAGACCCGCAAGCAAGCGTGTGTCCTCGTCGGAGGGGTCTTCGTGCGGGTCGAGCTTCTGCAGCCCGAGGGACTCCCGGACCTGCTCGACCGTGTACCCGGCTGCCAGACCAAGGAGCGCGTCGTGCTCCCAGGTCGGGCGGGAATCAAGGAGCAGCTCGAGTTCTGTTTCGGTCTCGGCCTTCCATACTGCCTCAGCAAGCGACTGCTCGATGCCGAGCTCTTCGTACAAGCGTGCCGGGGTATAACCGTGGCGTTCCATTTCGGTCCGGGGAGCGGGCTTTTGCTTATCGACGACAACCGCATCCACCCCCTTCTCCTCCGACAACTGAGCTGCCCGCTGCAATTGTTGCTCGGCAAGCATTTTCGCCGCTTCGGCCGCAGCTTTCGCTTTGCGCTCGGACTCGGTGTCACCGGTGGCGCGATCGGAATCATCCGGTGCGGCGGGTTCTTCCTGGATGAGCTGAGTGAGACCGTTGACTGGGTTGACCGTCAAACGCAGGCGAGCAGGATCCAGCCGCTGCGCTGTCGCGTTGCCTTCATCGTGGGAGTCGACGTCAACGAGGACGAAGTGGTGCGTCTGCGAATCCCTGATTTCGAAGAGCACTGCGCGGAACTGGTCGTTGACGCGGCCGGTACGTACACGTTTGTCCACGGCGTTGTTGAGCGTTTTGATGCGTAACGACGGGTTCGCCGGGTCTTCCGCGAGCTTTTGCAGGAAATTCATCACCGGCTTGTACAGCGCGCCGTCGAGTTTCAGGCCGCTGTAGAAGCTGAACGTCACCATCTGCGTCACTCCTTACCCCAGCAACGCCGCCGGGATCGTCTGCTCGTCGAGTGTATCCGGGTACATGAGCGTCCAACCGTCTTCCCGTAGGCGGGTTTCCGCGTCGGCGTAGGAATCGTCGCGCTCGATCAGCAGCGCAATCTTGCGGTCCGGCCAGGCCACTGCGGTGGGCAAGCTGCCCACCTCTTCACCGATCTCTTCAGTCGCTTCCGCGCCGGCGTGCGCCAGCAGCCGCAGGGCGGCTACCACAACTGATTCGTCTTCGAACTCCTCGATGGCATCCGCCCACGCAGCCGGGTAGTCACCCGTGTCCGCGCCTGCGGGCACTGCTGGCGGAACCTCCGTCTCGGTTACCGGAATTTCATCGTGTTCGCTGATGGCGATGATCACCGGTGAATCCGCTAACCAGAGAATATTGGCGAACCGCAAGAAATCCCGCCAATTGCCCTCAGTGATGGAACCGGCAGTAGGCGCATCCACGTAGAACCGCTTCGCGTGGAACTGCCCTTCCGTGACGGAACCCCCGACGTGTATCTGATTGTTGAATGTGAGCCGTGGCCCGCTGGGAGTATTCGCTGCACGCACCTTCGGTGTGAGGAGCAGGAAGAGCGCTTTGTCCGACATCGCGTGCATGCTCGTCACTGGGGTGGCCAGATAGCTAAGCAACTGCGTCACCGGCGAGGACTTAAGGAAGCTCCACCCGCCTGCGCCAAACCCGGCAAGCTCAGGTTGATTTTGCACCACCGTCCAGAATGGAGGTTCCTCGACTTGGTCTTGCTCCTGCTTGAACCACTCAATATCCGCATCGGTGACGCTCCACGGCAGCCAAGATTCTTCGAAGTGGAGCCGGTTGCGCTTCACGATGTCATCGGGGAAACGATAGTGCGCCTCACTGATGTGGAACGCAACTCCGTCGGTATAGACGGCGACTGGGCGCACCCCGGGGTTCGTGCGGTGTGTGAACACAAAATCAGGTGTGGTGTACCCCTTGTTCACCTGTTCGCGCATCTTCCAGGACTCGCCGTTTGTGAACGTGATCTGCCATTCCACTTGCCCGGCGTTGGGTACGTCCTTCACCGTCGCATGGCGGTCTTCCAGCGCTTTGCGCAGCACTTCCCGGAACTTCACCTCCAAGTGGGAGGAGGTATCGTGCTCCGGCGCGTGAGTCTGCGTCTCCCATGCGACCGTTAAGGGGTCAAGTTCGGGTGCCGGGTGAACCTGGTCGGCGAGGATGGAGCGCAAAGCACGTTCAGCTGCTGCCCGGGAGGTGACCTCGATCTGGGTCCAGTGGGTGTAGGGCAAGAGGCAGTCCGGGCAGGCGAGGCGTTCATCGCTTGCGCACGAGCATGCTTTGACCCGGATGAAGGCCTGCTCGAGCAGGCGGCGCACATCTTCGGGGGAAGCGAACTGCGAGAGGTATCCCGTTCCACCGGGCACGTTGTCGTGCATCAACAACGCCTCGACTGTGTCCCCCTTGTGATCCGGCACGCGTACCGTGACCACGCCCAAGTGATCCGGACCTCCGCCGAGCACCTCCTTGAAACCCAACCGAATGGCGGCGGTGAGGCTGGGAATGGTCGAGTTGTCGCCGGCGGTCAACTGCACCGGCACGTGCAGCAGCACACCCTGGGTCTGCAGCGTGCGCGAGAGCGCGACGGTCACCGATTCTTCCTCCCGCGCTGTGCGCTTCGGGCACCACGGGCGGTGATCCCACTTGGAGTTCTCGCCGTTTTGTGAATCTAGATGGCCGCAGTAGTTGCACACGGTGAACAGCGGTGCGTCGGTCTCCTTGTCAGCAAACACCTTCTTCGCCGACGGACCTCGGCCGAGGTTGAACCAGCTCAGGTTCACATACCGGAGGTACTCCGCTCCAAAGCCCTGGGACAGGAACCAGCGCGCACCGCGCCCGCCCTCAGGCACGGAGAAGCTCAAAGCGGTGTGATAGCTGAGTTCGTGGCGGTCGTCGCGGGAGTCGTCGATAAGCGCACGTGCTTTGTCCACCTCTGCGGACACCCGGCGCATGCGCACGGTGTCCACAATCTGCCCCTTGTCGGCAAAGGCGCTGGCTCCGCACTCGGGGCACGCCCCAGAGTGTGGCGAAGCCACTACCCGCTCGCCGTACGAGCAGGCTGGGCACAACCGCCACTGCTCGATGTCGGCGCCGTTCATGCCGACCTCAACCGCGTCCACCTTGGCGGCGATGCCGCGGGCGTAGAAGGTGTTGCCCGGCGCGAGCTCTGTAAGCGCCGAGGACACGCCGCGGGAGAGCTCGAACGTCTCCGGGTTGATCTGCATCGTGGAGGGGTCGAGCTGGGACACGACGACGGCAAGCTCCACAGCGTCGTCGAGCAGCGTGAAGTTGGGCAGAAGGCCGTAGCGCTCCATGGCGGAAATCCAGTGCTCTTTGAGCAGGATCGAGTTGAGATCCCGCGAGATCCGCTTATATGCCGCCTTGGTACTGCGTTTCTCGCGCTCCAAATCCGGGTCAGCGTTCTCAGTGCCCGCGTTCGGGTCCACCTTTGCCTCGAGTTCGACCACCCGCTCCTGCAGTGTGTCCCGGCGCGCGGTGAACTCTTTCACCTCGCTATCCCACAGCGTCCGGGTGCGCTGCATCTCCCCGGTCAGCGAATCGGGCCCCTGCCCGCACACCCACTCGCGCACACCGTCCACGGTGGCCTCGTCCACGAACCCGGCAATGGTTGCAAGGAACGCCTCAACGCGCTCCTCGACGCCCAGTCTGACCTCGTCCGCCAATGCATTAAGCAGCGACGCCTTGCGGAAGCTGAACACATCGCTCGCCGTCTGCACATCCAACCCGTGCGCGTTGAAGTCGAGCGTGTCCACCACATACGCGGTGGCTTGGCGGCGCAGGATCTCTGTGGCGGAGAGGAACGCCGCCGGCGGCACCACGTTGCCCGCGATGACGGACAGCGGCTGGTTCAGCTTCGGCAGCGTGGTACCGCGCCCCTGCACGAACGCGAGCACGAGCGAGTTGCCGGTGAGACGCCCGGCGCGCCCGACACGCTGCACATACGAGGACACGGACTTGGGCAGGGAGGCGAGCATAACCGTGGAGAGGTCCCCGATATCAATACCCATCTCCAGCGTCGGCGTGGCCACCAGCACGTTCGGCGCGCTCGGATCGCCAGCGTCCTCGCCGCCGCGAAACGCCCGCTCAAGCGCCAGGCGCTCCTCCTTAGGAATCAACCCCGTGTGCTCCCGCGCCACAATCGCGCGCGGGGTGGTCGAAGAGTACAGCTGCGAGTAGTAGTTCGCCGTAACCCCCTCCACGCCAAGCGTTCCCGGGCACCCGGGCGTCGGGCACGGCACACCATCAAGCAAATCGCGGGCGTGCTTGTCTGCGCCCAAGGTCGCATTACACACCTCACACTGCAGCAGTGCCGGTTCCTCCTCGCACCGCACCACCACGTGCTGCGGCGCAATGGCATACATAGTGGCGCCGGTGTCGGTGGAAATGGTCATGACCACATCGCGGTTCGCCAGCTCCCGGAACACGTTGGTGAGCACCAGCGCCGCATCGTGGGTGCCGATCCCGAGCACCTTGGATGTCCATCGCGCGTAGCGCCCACGCGGGCTGCCCAGCGGGGTGACCCCGCGGTCCTTGTCATCCAACGCTGGACCGGAACGCGGAAACTCCGGCGCACCGCCCTTGGGAAAGCGCCGCATGCCGCGCGCCTTGGCGTAGCGGTTATGCAGGCGCCACGAGTTCGCGTCATCCTGCAAGTAGCTGGCCAGCATCGGCGTGTACACACCGCCGCGGTCGCGCACCTGCTCCAGAAGCCCGCGCATCCACCGCAGTTGCACCTCGTCCGCGTCCGCATCGACGACATCGAACAGACCCGCATCGATGCTCTTCAGCGCCTCCCGGGCAGCCTCCACCAACACCGCATCATCCACCGCCACCGACGGCGCGAGCGAACCCGTGGACACCAGCGAGCGCGGCAGGTGCGCGCGCTGCCCGAACTCTAGCGCGGCGTCCAGCTCCAACCGCTGGAGCACCGCAGTTGTGGCCTCGCGCCGGGCATTTTCGTCCGCGTCCTTGGACCAGAACGGAACGAACGTCGGCGCATCCGCGATTTCCGGCGGCAAGAGCTCGAAGCGGGCGCGCAGCGGGTCCTCGGCAGCGTCGGCGCGCTCGAGGATCCGCAGCGGCATCTGCGCGATCGACACCCCCTCGTCGTCGGCGCCGGAGCCTGCGACGGCGCCAACGACCGCCCGCATCAACGTTCGAATCCCAAACGCCCGCGCCCGCGACTGCACGAAGCCTGCCCGGTGCGCTGCGTCCTGCACCGAGTCCGCGAACACCAGCGTCTTCTTCTCCTCCTGGGCAAGCGAGGGCATGCCGAAGAGGTTCGACAGCCCCACCGAGAGCAGCGTGGCCACGCGCGAACCGATGTACCGCACCGCGTCCGGTTCCCCGCAGTTCGGGCACACCTGGTCGCGCGCGTAATCCTCCGCCCCCAGGCCCGAGTACGTGAGCACAGGCACCGAGCTGCCCTCCGCACGCGCTTCCTCGCTCGGCTCGGTCGTACTCAGCGTGCGCGTGGACGTGTGGAACCACATCAGTGCGCGCTTGCCGTCTTCATCATCAAACGCACTCAGCTCCGCGCCATCTGCGACAGCTCGGCGGTACTCGTTCGTGGCATCGATGAGCGGACGCTGGACCTCAGGCTTATCGACGCTCGCCTTCCTGATCGCCCCACCATCCAGCACCACCGCATCGGTGCCGGGCTCAAGCGCCGTCATCCACCCGGCGCGACCGCATTCGCGGCAGTAGATCGCGGGCAGCCACACCGCGGCGTCCCCGGCACCGAGTTGTCCATCGTCCCCGAAGCGGAACACCTGGCCGTCCTCGGTCGGCGTGACCGCGCGCTCGATGCGGGAGACCTCACGCACCCACAGGTGTGTCTCCACGCCGGGCAGGCGCTTGCCTCCGAAGCCGTACTCCTCCCCTGCCAGTGCGCGCACGTGCGCCACAGCGGTGAGCAGGTGAGTGACGAACTCCCGTGCCGTATCCTCGCCCAAACTGCGCAGCACAATCGGGTCGAACATTGCCTCCGGCAGCGTTTTCGTCTCTTCACCCTCGCGTTGGATGAGGGGTTTGGCTTTGCCGTCCCCATCCAGCAGCGCCCTAGTGATCGGGTGCACCGCGTACGCCGCGATCGTCGCGTCCAGGTCCGCACCCGCATCCAGGCCCCACAGCCGCGTACGAAAGATGTCTAGCACCACGTCCGCGTGGTCGCGCCCGGAGGAATCGTTTGCCACTGCGTCCACGATCCCGCGCAGCTCATCGATGTCCGGCGGCAGGGCAACGGCGCCACGCCCGAAAGTCTGGCCGATCTCCTCAGTCCACTCGTCGTACGTGAGTGTCTTCTCACTCACCAACGCATTCGGCGTGAACGTTTCCCCGAAGATGGTGCCCGCGAACTCCAGCACCTTGGAGCGGTCATCGTCGCCGCCAAGCGTTGCCGAGGTTGCCACCGGCGTGACCCGCCCCAACGGATTCGAGGCGTACTCACCCACGAAGCCGTCCGGCTGGTGCTCCTTCAACATCAACCCGAGACGGCGCAGCAGCAGCGCAACATCGGTGCCCTGCGCACCGTCGTACGTGTGGAACTCATCCAACACCAAGTACTGCATCGACGTCGCAGACTTGCGCCAGATCTCCCGGTCTTCGGGGCGCAACAGCAGCTGATCCAGCATCTTGTAGTTGGTGAGCAAGATGTCCGGCGGATTCAGACGCATCTCTTCGTGATTATTGATCAGCGAATGCGCCGTCACCTTCTTCACATTGCCCCTGGCCTCACCGGTGTAGATACCCGCCGTGACCCCCGCCAGCGCCGGCTCATCCGTAATCAGTTTGGCCAATCGATCCGCCTGGTCGTTCGCCAGCGCGTTCATCGGGTACAGCAGCAGCGCCTTCACCCCAGTGTGCCCCTCCGCCCGGGCACGCGCCGCGTGATCCAGCACCGGGTACAGAAAGGACTCCGTCTTACCCGAGCCCGTACCCGTGATCACCAGCGTGGGATCCGGGCGACGATCCCCGTGCTCATCCCGGCTACGTAGCCTGCGGAACGCCTCCACCTGGTGGTGATACGGCGTGAACCACGACGGCAGCCAGTCCAAAATCCCGTCCCACCCAATCGCACGGGCATAGGGCAACCGCACCCGCACGTACGGACCATGGAACATGCCCCGTTCCGTGTCTTCGAGGAACGCCTTCAGTGCGTTGGACGTCTCCGGGTTCGCCAGCGAGAACGCAGTAGCCAGATACTCGGAGACACCGCCTAGGACGTGCTCGGATGCGTGGACGGGGATGAGGGTAGACATCGCTCTAGGTTAGTCGATCAAAATAAACCATCTCAGCCAGCTATTCGCGGAAGCAGGGTGCTCCTACACTTCGTTTATTCTAGTTCCGCTGTCTCACTCCGCATCCCGTTGTTCCACACGTTGTCTCCCCAACGCAGGAAGTACGCAAAAAACGGGTCCGCGACATAAATGTGCGCCTGAGGAGTATCGCGTCCAACGACCTCCACTACGGGCTCACTGCTCGACAAGAGGAGTTCATCAGATTGCTCATCGAACTCTACCTCCTCCTCACCAATTCTGGTGGATGCAATCGCGTTAATGAAACCAGCGACTCGCGAAATGTCGTCCGCCCGCGGTATGCCGTCGGCTGTAATTGAGGCAATATTGTTCCGCAATTCGTTCATCGATAGATCGAGTTTTGGAAGCGAACAAGCAATCCCAGCAAGAACCAATCCATACGTGTCAGTGGTTTCACCGTTGTTCAACATCCGCAGCTTTCGCGGGGTGCCCTTGGTTTTGGGCCCATCAAGCAGCCGTTTAACCCATTTCCCTGCGTCCATTGATACCTGCGACTTGAAAAATTCATCCCAATCCGACGGAGCCTTAAGTTCCTCCTCCAATGGTGAGGTCTTTTCAACCTTGTTGACATTGCGAACAAGCGTGCGGCACGCTTTTTGCATAATGTGGGGGCTGCCAAAGCTTTCTGCTGCCAATTTCTGCCTGATATCGGTCGGCATAGTGACATTCAAGATTGAGCAACCAGCGCTAGCGATCTGTTCCAGCTCCCCTTGGGTCCACCTAGGGATAACTACGTGTTCAATTCTCGCCCCCATATCATCTACGGCCTCAGATACATCGTTCCAGCGATGAGTAATCGCAATAACGACAACCCTGAGACCTAGATAGACCAATGGTTTCAGCGCTTGAACTACCTGCTCTTGCAACTCTTTAGAAACGAAGTGAAAATCGTCAATTACGAGAGTGAACCTATTTTCTTTAATCCTATTGGTCACCTCGTTTTCCAGCGAGATCGGAAGGCTTTCGTGGAAACTCTGCACGGAACCTTCAGATCGTCCCCCCTCTCCAGCAGCGATAGCCGCATTCAAACTACCCTTGACTTCATTCGTTACTTGACGGGACTTTTCAACCTCATCAACCACTCGAACCCCGGTCGCTACAGCTAGTCGCAACCACAGCTTTTCGATGCCGTCAATTTGCACGCCGTCGATCCAAATTGGATCTTCAAAACAGCGACGCGCCAAAACTGTTTTGCCGCTCTTTGTAGGCCCTGTTAGGACAACTATTGCTCCGCCGTCATCGACTTTCTCTTTTAGAGCGTCCTCCAAGCCAACGTCTTCTCTTGGATTGTAGGTGTACTTCGGATCCATGCCAGGTACAAATACGTCGGCGGTACGCAAATTTGCATTTTCTTCCATACCGAAGATTGTAAGCATCTAGCGATTTCTCCGCCGTGTTGAACGGCTTCGGTCATGTGCCTTTCGGTGAGATGTGATAGCTGAGTCGAAGGGTAACTGGTGGTGGCCGCCCCGCATCTCCCAGAGCCCACCATCAGCAAGCGTTACACCACACTAAGGGACGCAACCTGACTCACGCTGAACATCCTTTCGTACGGACACAAGATCCGCACAAACAGGGTGTCCACTAAACGAGGGTAACCTCACTCACGCAACGCCGCGTCAGCCTTCACAATCTCCTTCGGCACCTTCCGACCATTCGCATCAAACCGATCCTCCTGGTCATAACGCCGCATCACCGGAAACTGCGTCCGATTAATCACGCACAGCTCATTCGCTGTACCCCCCACCCAACGACAACGCAACAATCGCATCGATCTCCACCTGCGCAGCACGCCGCTCCTCATCCTTACGCAGAGGCGTATCGACGTCCCATGCCCCCGTCAACTCTTAGTAGATGACCATTCACGGCCTTAACCGCGGTGTTGATCCTCACGCCAGTTCTCCAATCTTAAACCTGGAATGCGGGGAAACTCTCCAGTATTGGCCGTGATTAACGTCAGATCGTTCCTCACTGCCTGCGCTGCGATCCAAAGATCGTTCCCCCCGATCATTCGGCCGCTGTCTAGCAGCCCCGCCCGAAGCTCCCGTAAACATGCGCGCACTGTTCATCGACCCCTACTCTTGGCCGGCCCTGCAACAGTAGGTCATACACCCGCCGCGCAAGTTCCGGGTTGCGTGACCGCTGTTTCCCGACTGGATCTCACCTATCACGATTGTGGATAGCTACAATTCATTGCTTGAACACGACGAGACCGCAGCGGAGACCTGTGCTTCTCGGCCACGCTCGAGATCAATCCAAACATTGGTGACCAGTAGGTAACTCATCAGCCGTTGCGGTCTCCACCTTCACCTTTTGCGGCCGGGCGATCAATCTCAGGCACCGGATTAACGGGTAGATCAGCGAGTTCATCAATATCGATAAGGTCTTCGTCAACCCCATGCTCTTTCTGAAACTCCCTCAACCGAGCGATCACGTCTCCGAAATTCTCCTCGACCGGGCGTACAAGAAGCCCTTCAGACACCTGTTCGATGAATGCACTGCCTTTCAACACGGAACGCAGCTGGAATACGAACAGCCTGGCTATTCCCGGACCTAAATACGGTGGTTCGCAGACGCTTATCCCTCATTGCCTCCGTCATGCGACCAACCTCCTTCGGGACACGGAATTTCGCCTTTATCGCTAACGGTATATACGGCTGTACGCGCGATCAATCGTCAGTGAAGCATTGGGCGCGCATCTCGTGCTCGCTTGCCTGCTATTCTGCATGCCATACACTTCCTCCTGAAGTGCAGCCGCTCCTTGGGTTGAAAGCACGGCCCCGATACGATGTAGCTCAAAACCCAACCACCAGGAACCCCAATGGCCCTCCAAAACATCTCCCGCAGCACCAACGCGACCTCCGATACTCAACATCTCGCTGTTTTCGGTGAAAGCGGCAGCGGCAAGACAGTGCTCCTGTCATCGTTTTACGGGCATATGACCGAACCCAGCACCATCGTGAGCAGTGCCTACCGTGTGACTGCAAAGGACTCGTCGCAGCACCGCTCCCTCCGGCAGGTCTACCTCGGTATGCGGGATCTAGACCGTACACCTCCGGCAAACCGATTCAAGAAGAATTCCTTTGAATTCGATGTCTCGGTGAATCAGCCAGCGGATCCGACGGCAAAGAGGGCGCCAACCCCTAGGAGGATGGTGCTCGTTTGGCATGACTACCCGGGGGAGTGGCTGGAGGAAACACCAGGGACACCGGAAGAAAAGCAGCGTCAGAAAGACACCATCGCAACACTCATGGGCTCCGACGTAGCACTGTTGCTTATCGATGCCTCACGGCTCACCACCGACCCGGACACACAAGCCCGCTACCTCAAATCTGTCCTCGGAAACTACCGCGAGTCGATTCAGCGAATGCGACAAGACCTCATCCCGGATGGAAAGCTCCTGGTGGACTTCCCGCGAATCTGGGTATTCGCCCTCTCAAAGGCGGATCTTCTCCCAGAAGTCACAGCTGCACAGTTCGCTGATCTCGTCACCCTCCACGCAGCTGACGAGGTTAATCAACTGCGATCAGACATTGGACAATTGGTGAAGGGAGGTGCAGTCGCCATCGGCGAAGACTTCCTCCGGCTGTCCTCGGCACAGTTCAAGCCAGGCCATATCGACACCGGCACAACCATCGGCCTCGACACCATCGTGCCACTTACGATGCTGCTCCCCATTGGCCATTTCGCACGCTGGGAGGAACGCAAGATCCTGCCCGCCCGCAAAGCGCGTGAAACGTTATTCAAGTTCACCAATCTCACCGGCAAGCACAAACTCGGCCCGAAAGCCCTAGCCGGCAAAGCGCTTGCGAACCCGCTGCTCAAGAAGCTTCCAGGATTGAAACACATAAATAGCATCGCCGAGATGGCGGCGTTCCTCAGCGCTGCTGCACTACTCGGATCGGATCAATTGAAGCGCCTCGAGGAGAACACTAAAGCGAACCACGAATATCTTGAGGCAGCTCTTCTCAATTTTGAAGCGACGCTCAGGCAGGCAGAAGAACAAGGCGTATTGGCCAGGAGGCAGGCGTGAGATTCATCTGGGCGACCCGAGGCAGGGACTGGGGTTTCACATTCCTACGAGACGGGGGCCTCACCGACCCCCTGCCTACATACGAAGAAGCATTCGCCGGAACGAATCCGACGCTGACTACCCTGCGTTTTAACGATCCCGAAAGCCGCACCGACCGAGCGGGACGAGTCATCGAACACGATTTCGTATTCCTTGACCCCACGGAGAATCCCACCGCAGAAGACGTGTGGCAACTCGTTGCCGACGAGTTCGCCCGCAAGTACTAGATTGCCGCGGATTGCGTCAAGGTCTTTCTTATAAGCGGCCAGCTAGTTCAGAGGTAGAGTGCATCTGTCATATATGTCCGCTTCTCCTCGAACGTGCTCACTCCCGCGCCATCCCCTCAAACCGCGCGTACGCCTCCCGCATATCCGCCTCCCGGTCCAACTGCCTAAACGGATACCCGTAGACGTACTCCACCCCCGACTGTGGATGCACCCAAGTCCGATCCGCCACCGACAACTCCTCACCGTCCTTCAACTGCGCATCGGCCTTCACAATCTCCTTCGGCACCTTCCGACCATTCGCATCAAACCGATCCTCCTGGTCATACCGACGCATCACCGGAAACTGCGTCCGGTAGATCATGCAGAGCTCATCCGCCGTCACACCCAACGACAACGCCACAATCGCGTCAATCTCCACCTGCGCTGCACGGCGCTCCTCATCTTTTCGCAGAGGCTTTTCGACACCCTACCGTTCCCCAATCAACCCCTTCCTTATGCAGGCATAGCTATAAAATACCTCTTCTAATTCTGGTCAACGTCGACGCCACTCTCCCCGAGAAAATTGTCTAACGCATTGTTGAGTCGAAACAGGATGATTTTGAAATCGTCTCTGGAATCCAATCCCTTTAGACCCATCGCTGCGAAAGCTTTCACTGTTTCTGAGTTACGAATATGCGCTATCCCGCCGCGCGATCGCAGCCCTTGCAAATCTCTTAGAGTCTGGACCCAGCCAGCTGGCAGGTCGTTCTTTTCTAATACCGTCGAGAGATTTGCCAAGTGCTTTTTCGGGTCGATCTCCTCTCCTTTTAGCGCACGGTTGATTGCCCTCCCGTTTATGGAGTCGACCAAGAATTTAGATAAAGTAAGCACAGGGTCCGTGAGCGCAGCAGGATCCGAGGATAATGGCCCAATCAAAGCATTTAGTTCTGCGTCGAGATGAACATCGGGACTCCGCCATATAGGAAACCCAAGCTCATCCTCAGTGATCTTGTTGATCCGTTTAACCTTTCTACGAATCTCATTCACTGCGTCGGGAGAATCTGCCCACTGCCCTAAAATGTCCCGCCGAAATCGACCTTCATCGATTCCGCCTTCGGGAGCCACATTGTGAATGCGCCAGTGCTGGTGTTCCTCAGATGGAAGACAAGTACCGATATCACCAAGATAAACGACCACGAGATCGTGTTCGTTTATTGATATGTCAAGCCCCCACAGATTGAGACATTCTAATCTCGAAGTGCTTATTTTATAACGACTTGGGGAGCTCGCATATTTGTTCAGCACGTCCTTAGAAAAGTAGACCGGCGTCAGATAATGCGGCGCACCAGGGTTCTTGTCGAAATAATTATTCAGCGTATCCGGATCGGAAGTATGCCGAATTGCCTCGCCGTCCTCCGATATCCCGATGATGAAGTCCTCGTATTCAGATGGATCGGATTGCCACTGGAGCATACGAGGTTTTGAAGTCCCTAGTGAAGCGTCCTGGTTTTCGTTCCGCTTATTGAACGCCCAACGGCTGGGCGTGTGATTGTTGATAGTAGGCGTCTTC
>NZ_JAGPYZ010000010.1:0-51382 GCF_024454055.1 Corynebacterium sp. CCUG 70398 | reverse complement strand
GGTTTGAGCATTGCCGAATACCGAAAAGTCAATGTAGCGTGAGATTGAAACTGTCCAAAAAACGTCCGCATCCTCTTCTGCTACTTAACCCGCGAAAGCGGCAGTCGCGGCACAAAGAAACCCCAGTTCAGACCAGAACTGGGGCTATACTGTGGTCCTAGCTGGGATCGAACCAGCGACCTTTCCGGTGTGAACGGAACGCTCTTCCACTGAGCCATAGGACCTCGCAAGCGATCAAGCGATGCTGTGCTTAGCGCGAGAGATACATTAACACCAGGTTGCCAAAAGACCATAATCGCGGGACCTTCAAGGGTGGGGTGAAGCCGTCGATAAGCATGCGCGCGACAGTGACCACCGCAAATGTAAGTAACATGGTGGCGATTTGGCTTAGGCCACGACGACACATTAAAGTTTTGAGTCGCACTAGTTCAGATGAACAGAGTTCAACACAGTTCATATGGGCACAGTGAGTGCGGATGTAGCGCAGTTGGTAGCGCATCACCTTGCCAAGGTGAGGGTCGCGAGTTCGAGTCTCGTCATCCGCTCCAAGTCCCCTCACGGGGGCTTATCGTTAGCGCGATTAGCTCAGCGGGAGAGCGCTTCCCTGACACGGAAGAGGTCACTGGTTCAATCCCAGTATCGCGCACGAAGGGTCTCTGACCCTTTTGCGGATGTAGCGCAGTTGGTAGCGCATCACCTTGCCAAGGTGAGGGTCGCGAGTTCGAGTCTCGTCATCCGCTCCAAGTCCCAGTTGGCAGCAATTGGTACTGTGAAAGAGGCGGAAATCGCCCACGGTGGAATGGCCGAGTGGTGAGGCAAAGGTCTGCAAAACCTTGTACACGGGTTCGATTCCCGTTTCCACCTCCATATTCATGTGAATATTGCGCGCGTTTAGCTCAGCGGGAGAGCGCTTCCCTGACACGGAAGAGGTCACTGGTTCAATCCCAGTATCGCGCACGAAGGGTCTGACCCCTTTGCGGATGTAGCGCAGTTGGTAGCGCATCACCTTGCCAAGGTGAGGGTCGCGAGTTCGAGTCTCGTCATCCGCTCCACTACCCCGGCGGCAATAGTCGCCGGGGTTTCGTCGCGTCTGGAGGCACCGCGGGAAGGGCTTGCGCGCGAAAACGGGCGCGTTTTCGTGCCGTCCACACGTCAACTAACTGGAGTCACTTTCGAAACATCTGACCTGGGCGTTCACGGACCGGTTTCAAACGGCACGAAAATAAGCCATTATTTATGGATGTAACAACAAAAGCGCGCCAAGACATCGGCATAGACGATCAGCTGCCCCCAGCGCCCACCCCACTACGATCGGCCTCATGCTCGACACGATCATCGGCCCGACAAGCGCCCGCGAAGAAATCCGCGCTGTCGCGGTCACCACGGTTTTCGGCTCGTTCACGGCTGGTGGCACCTCCGGGGAGCTGGGCAACGACACGGACTCACAGGTCCTGGCCGCCCTACGTGAGTGGGCGGATGTCATCCTGGTCGGCTCCGGCACGGTCAAAGCGGAGGGTTACGGCCCATCGGACACTCCGATGGCGGTGGTGTCGCGCTCACTCGACTTCGACACCTCCGCGAAACTGTTCGGCGGGGCTCCCCCGCTCATTCTCACGCCAGAGGTGTCGCTGACAGACGCCGCGCTCGCCGACCGCCGCCAGGCGCTTACAAACGCGGGTTGCTCTTTGGTGTCTACGGGGCAAGGGGGTGCGGGTGAGATCGTCGATAAGCTGCGGGAGCTGGGGTACGGGCGAATCATTTGTGAAGGCGGCCCCTCGCTGTATGCGGACATGTTCGCGCATTCGCTTATCGACGTCCTCCATCTCACCATCGACCCCCGCACCAACGGCGAACCCGCCGGTTTGCAGGGCGATTTCACCGTGAATCTCGAGTTGGAGCAGGTGCAAACGGACGGGTCGTTCCTCTTCGCGCGCTATCGCCGCGTGTAGGTTGAGGGGGTGACTACCCGCCTGAGCCAGTTGACCCAGCTGTGGACCGCCCAGCCCCCTGAGCGTGCGCTGCGCTGGCAACAGGTGACAAACGGGGCACTGTGGCCGCTGGCAATCCTTCTGGTCATTCATCGCATTGTCGTGCTGGCGCTGCCGGGCACCGCGACGGATGATTTCACCACGGTCTGGTCCGCTGCACGCCGCTTCGTTGAGCGCGTGCCGGTCTACAGCGAGACCTACCACCACGTGGACCCGCACTATCTGTACAACCCTGGCGCAACGTTGCTGTTGTCGCCGCTGGGTGTGTTCCCGGACATGTCTGTTGTGCGGCCACTGTTCATCCTGTTCAACGCCGCGTGCATCATTGGCGCACTGGCATGGTTGACCCGTCTAGTTGGCCGCGGTCTGGCCCACCCTGTGTTCCCTGGCGCCATTGCCGCATGCTTTGCGACGGAAGCCGTCACCAACACCCTGATGTTCACCAACATCAACGGCGTTCTCTTGTTCGGTTTGACTGCCTTCCTGGCGCTGCTACTGCACGGGAGCAGGGGAAGCTCGTGGGCAGCCGGCATCGTCCTAGGCCTGTGCATCCTGGTCAAGCCGATGTTCGCCCCCTTGATTGTGCTGCCGCTGATGCGTCTCGAATGGCGAGCAGCCGCGTCCGCCGTGGCGGTGCCGGTTCTATTCAACCTTGTGGCGTGGCCGCTGACGCCAGGAGCACGCGATTACGTCGACATCGTCGTTCCCTACCTGGGCATCACGCGCGATTACGCGAACTCTTCGCTGGCCGGTGCCGCCGTGTACTTCGATATGCCGGGGTGGCTGCACGGGCTGCTGTTCGTGCTCATCGCCGCCGCCGTCGCTGTGGCCGTGCTGGGAGTTGCCCGCTACCGCTACTCCGACGAGTTCATGTGGGCGGCCACTTCCGCCGCCGTACTGATTACGGGGGTGTGCCTGCTGTCATCGCTGGGCCAGGCGTACTACTCCATGATGGTCTTCCCCGCTGTATTCACTGTTCTGGGCCGCCACAGCGTCTTCCACACTCCCGCGGCATGGGTGGGAATATTCCTGTGCCTCTCACCGCTGACGTGGGTGACCGATGGCACCTACTTGGCAGGCCGTTGGGCGAACACGTTCTTGCCCACCGCAGGATGGATGATCTTCATCGTCGCCGTCGCGGCCTGGGTAGTGTCAGAAGCACTGATTCGGAGGGAGCCGAAACATGACCATGGACAAGCCGACGAACTACCGCGACTGGACCGAGGAGCAGTGGCGCGAGAAGCTCAGCCCTGAGGAGTACTACGTTCTGCGCGAGGCCGGAACTGAACCTCCCGGGGTCGGTGAGTACACCGACACCACCACTGAGGGTGTGTACCGTTGCCGCGCCTGTGGAGCGGAGCTGTTCCGCTCCACCGAGAAGTTCTCCTCCCACTGCGGCTGGCCGTCCTTCTTCACCCCACTGGCCGGCGACGCAGTGATTGAGCGCGAAGACCGCTCGCATGGCATGGTGCGCACAGAGGTGCTCTGCGCCACCTGCAACTCGCACCTGGGCCATGTCTTCGCCGGTGAGGGCTACCCCACCCCCACCGATCTGCGGTACTGCATCAACTCGATTTCGCTGACGCTGGAGGAAGGCGCCGCGGACAAGCGTTAAGGCAGCGCTTCAATGATCTCCGCGACGTCGTTGACGCGGCGGCCGGAGAAGAACGGCAGCTCTTCACGCACGTGCAGGCGCGCTTCGGTGTAGCGCATCTTGTGCATCAAGTCGGAGATGCGTTCCAGCGAGGGCGCCTCAAACGCCAGCATCCACTCATAGTCGCCGAGTGAGAACGCCGACATCGTGTTGGCGCGCACATCTTTGTAGTCCGCGGCGGCCTGGCCGTGCTCGATGAGCAGATCGCGGCGTTTAGCCGGATCCATGATGTACCAGTCGTAGGAGCGGGTGAACGGGTAAACAGTGATCCAGTCCTGCGGCTCCTCGCCCATGATAAATGCCGGCAGGTGGCCGCGGTTGAACTCCGCCGGGCGGTGGAGACCGACACCGATCCAGAACACTTCGAGCGCCTGGCCCAGCACCGTGGTGCGGCGGAACGCGTTGTAGGCCTCCTGGATCTCATCGAAGTTCTCGGCGTGCCACCAGATCATCACATCAGCCTCAGCCCGGATGCCGGAAATGTCGTAGATCCCGCGGACGACAACTTTGCCTTCGTCCTCAAGGCCAGAGAAGAAACGCTGCGCTTCTGCGATGATCTCGCTGCGGTCGGCACCGAGTGCGCCCGGAATCACCCGGAAGGTCGCCCACTGAGCGTATCGCTGGGTGTTGTTGAGCTTTTCAATATCTAGTTCCGCCATAGCGAAGACCTCCTGAAACAATCAAACCAAAGTATTATCTTTCACCCTACCCCCTCGCAGCGGCGCGCCTCCACGTAATCAGCGACAGGCTGGATAGCTTGGAACCCGTGACACATTCGGACCACCCTAAGCTCTCCGCCGCAACATCATCCGAGAGCGCCGAAACCACCCAGATCCCAGCGGAATTCACGGAAGCTGTCGAATCGATGCACCGCGCCCAGCTGCGCCCCGAGATCAGCCTGGGCACCATCCGTCCCCCGCAGCGCCCGGCCCCGTTCAGCCACGCAGTGGGCCTGGAAGTTCGGGGCAACGACGATGACGGTCCGATCCCGACCGACGCCCAAGGTGATGCCTTCGGCCGTCTCATCCTGCTGTACTCGCCGTCCGGGGAGGAGCAATGGGAAGGCTCCATGCGTCTTGTCGCCTACATCCAGGCGGATATGGACGATGCCGTTGCGTCCGATCCGCTGCTTCCCGACGTCGCATGGCAGTGGCTCGGTGAATCCCTGGCTGAGACACACGCCGGGTATACGGATCTGGGCGGCACGGTGACGTCCACGTCATCGGTGCGCTTCGGCGACATCGGGGGCCCTCCGCGCGCCTACCAGATCGAGATGCGCGCCTCGTGGACGGCTGACACCACCGATCTCTCCCACCATGTTGAGGCTTTCTCTAAGGTGCTCGCCCATGTCGCCGGTCTCCCGCCGGAGGGCGTGGCGGGGCTCGACCGAAGGTGACCGTCTAAGCTGTGGGGGATGCACTACGAACTCGTTCACACCCCCGACGGGTTCGCGCGCGCTGCGAAACAGCTCGCCGCAGGGCGCGGACCTTTCGCCGTGGATACGGAGCGAGCGTCTGCGTACCGCTACGACGACCGCGCCTTTGTCATCCAGATTCACCGCCGCGGCTCAGGAACGTTCCTCTTCCAACCAGAGGGCCTACGCGAAGACCTCATGTCGACCCTCGCGCCTGCTGTGAACGGCGAAGACTGGATCATTCACGCCGCCCCTGAGGACCTGCCGAGCCTCGCTGAGCTCGGCCTGCATCCCGGAACACTCTTCGACACTGCTCTCGCTGGCCGCATCGCCGGCTTCGAGAAACCGAACCTCGCCGCCATGGTCGCCGAGTTCTGCGGAGTCGAGCTGGAGAAGGGCCACGGCCGCGAAGACTGGTCGCTTCCAACCCTTCCGCGGGAGTGGCTGGACTACGCCGCCCTCGACGTGATTTACCTGCCCGATCTGGCAGAGGCTCAGGCGGAGTTGCTGAGTGGGCTGGGCAAGCTGGACTATGCGGAGCAAGAGTTCGCGCACATCGTGGACACGTTCGCGGAGTGGACTGCCCCCACGCTGACATGGGAAGGGCTCAAAGGCGTGAACAACCTTCCCTCTGCCCTCTCCCGTGCCATCGCTCGCGCAGTGTGGGAGCAGCGCAACGCCGATGCTTTACGACGCGACGTCTCCCCCTCCCACATCCTGCCGTCCAAACTGATCATCGCGATAGCGAAAGAACAGCCGCGCTCCCCCGCCGATCTTGCCGCCATGAAGGGCTTTCCTGCCCGCCGCGCAGGCGCGAGCCACAAGTGGTTCCGGGTCCTGCGCGGGGTATATCAATCTGATCCCGCCACGTGGCCGGACAAACCGCGCAACAATGAGGGCACACCCGGGAAGTCTGCCTGGCAGCGCCACCACCCGGAGTCGTGGGACTACCTGCAAACGATGCGTTCCGCCATCGCAGAGGCCGCTGATGACATGGACCTGCCTGCCGAAGTGCTGCTAACCCCGGCAGTTCTCCGGGAAACCGCCTGGGCACTTTCCCAGGGCACGGTCTCATGGGACACACACGCTGTCGCCGGCCTTCTGGCCGAGCAGGGGGCACGTCCATGGCAGGTCGCAAACACAGCGGATCTGTTCGCCGCGAACAGGCCAAGCGAAGAAGTTTAGGCCAGCCCTTCAATCCACTCGCGGATGGATTCGCGGGCGGAATCGGCGTCGAGTCCAACCTCGGCAAGCAACTCGGAGCGCGACGCGTGCGGCGGGAAGATATCGGGGAAGGCCAGGCGTCGTAGCGGGGTGTCCACTTCGGCAGCGGACAGCGCCTCAGACAGTGCCGAGCCGATGCCTCCGCGAACAACACCGTCTTCGTACACGACCACCAGGTCCGCTTCGGCTGCCATGTCGATCAGCTCAGGGTTGATCGGAATGATCCACCGGGGGTCAACGACGGTGATGCGGGCGCCGTCGTCATTCAGCTCGCGTGCAACCTGAACTGCGTTCCTGCTGAACTCACCGATTGCGACGAGAAGCACCTCGGGGATGTCCTCGTCGGCGTCTCCAGCGGGCTCGACGAGAATGTCGCTCCCACCGTCCGTGCGGCGAAGTTCCGTGACCGGGTCCCCCACGTCGCCCTTCGGGAAGCGGACGACGGTCGGGCCGGTCTCCACAGCGATGGCTTCTTGGAACTCTTCGCGCAAACGGTCAGCATCGCGCGGGGCGGCGACACGAATACCCGGAACAATGGAGGTCAAGGCCATGTCCCAGACACCGTTGTGGCTCGCGCCGTCGCTGCCGGTCACGCCTGCTCGGTCGAGCACGAACGTCACCGGCTGATTGATCAGGGCTACGTCCATGAGCAACTGGTCAAAAGCGCGGTTGAGGAACGTCGAGTAGACCGCCACCACCGGGTGCAACCCGCCGAGAGCCATGCCCGCTGCCGACGTCACAGCGTGTTGCTCAGCGATGCCCACATCGAAGAACCGCGAGGGGAACTTCTCCGCGAACGGTGTCAACCCCGTTGGGCCCGCCATCGCTGCGGTGAGTGCCACGATGTCTTCGCGCTCGTGCCCGGCGCGGAGCAGCTCCTCGGAGAAGACCGACGTCCACCCCGGACGCGCTTCGCCCAGCGCCTCGCCAGTGACGGGGTCAATGACGCCCGTGGAGTGCATCTGGTCGGCAATATCGTTGACCGCCGGGGCGAAACCGTGGCCCTTCTCAGTTGCAACGTGAATAATCAGCGGTCCGTCGTATTGGTGCGCATAGGTAAAAGCACTCAAGAGCGACGGAATGTCGTGTCCTTCGATCGGGCCGACGTATTTCAGACCCAAATCTTGGAACATCTGCGTCGGCACCACCTGGTGCTTGATGCCGTCTTTGACCATCTTCATAGCGCCGAATGCGCGCTCGCCGACCCAGCCCATGGACTTCAGGGTGCGCTTTCCCTGCTCCATCACTTCGTCGTAACCAGGCTGAATCCGGATGGAGGCGATCTGGGAACGGAGATTGTCCAGGTTACGGGCGAACCCGCCGATGGTCGGTGAGTAGGACCGGCCGTTGTCGTTCACCACGATGGTGACGTTGCGCTCCCCTTCAGCGATGTTATTCAGCGCTTCCCAGCACATTCCGCCAGTCAGGGCGCCATCACCCACCACTGCGACAACATTGCTGTCGGCGTGGCCCTGAAGCACCTTCGCCTTTGACAACCCGTCCGCGTAGGACAGCGCCGCGGAAGCGTGGGAGGACTCGGTCCAGTCGTGATCGGACTCGCTGCGGCTGGTGTACCCGGACAATCCATCCTTTTTGCGCAGTGTGTCGAACTGCCCGGAACGCCCCGTGAGGATCTTGTGCACGTAGGACTGGTGGGACGTGTCGAAGATGATAGGGTCGCTCGGCGAGTCAAAGACGGCGTGCAGGGCGACCGTCAGCTCGACGACGCCCAAGTTCGGTCCGAGGTGGCCGCCGGTGGCGGAGACCTTCTGGATGAGAAACTCGCGGATTTCCCGCGCGAGACGTTCGAGCTCGTCCGCCGACATGCCCTTCAGTTCGGCCGGGGATGTGAGGTGCTCAAGCCTGCTCACTGCTCGTCGTAGCTCCTTGGTCGAGGTTGTCGGACGGTTGGAGAAAGCGTCTCGAATGGTTGAAGGACAATTCTACACTTTCCCCGCTCTAACCCGGCATCGGCTTTTCAGGCCGGAACGAGGCTGGTGAGGACTTCGAAGTGGTGGGTGGCGGGAAAAGCGTCGATAAGCGCCATGCGTTCGACGACGTATCCTGCCGCGCCCCATGTGGCCAGATCGCGCGTGAATGTCGCCGGATCGCACCCGATGTGGATGACGCGCTGCGGGCGGCGCGCAGCGATGCCGGCGACGACGTTTTCCCCGGCCCCTGTACGCGGAGGATCGAGCACCACGAGCCCTGGGTCCGGCAGCTCATCCAGCGCCGTCTCCACTTTCTGGTTGCGCATGTCCACGTTGAACGCGCTCAGTGCGGGCTGCGGCGTGCGCGTCGCGGCGGGAGAGTAGTCGACGCTGGCGATGCGCGGAGCCTTGTCCCCCTCCATGGCAGCGCTTATCGACGGCACAAACAATCCCACCCCGCCATACAAATCCCACCCTGCGCGCTCACCGTAGTCGTCCGCAGCCCAATCAAGGATGTAGGCCGAATAGGCCGCAGGAGCAGCGAGATGTGCCTGCCAAAACGCTGTCGGGGGAAAGCTGAAGAGGAATTGCTCCCCGGCGACCGGAACGATCTCGGTCGCGGCATCGCCACCCTCGATGCGCGTATCAATGTGCTCCACACGTTTACCGCGTTGCGCCCGCCGCGTTTCGACGACGTGACGCTGCCCTGCCCCGTCAACGACCACCACGAGCTCAGCACCGGGGGTGAATCTCGCATCACCGCCGACGATTCCATCGAGGGCCTCCGGAACCACCTGGGCGCACGGCTGCCCCACAACGATCTCGCGGCTGCGTGCGCGGCGCATTCCAGCACGCCCCTGTTCATCGACGCCAAGACGGACACGGGTGCGCCACCCAAGGGTCGGTTCGAGCGATTCTTCCTCGAGGTCGATCGCTGCGTCAAAGCCCTCGAGCACACCACTGGGCCGGGCATGCTTTTCCAACTGCCCGACCAAGATCTCGCGCTTGAACCGCGTTTGCGCGGCGGGATCGATGTGGGAGTAGTTGCAGCACCCTGCGCCAGCTGCCGCTGCCGGGCAGGCGACCTCAGTCCGGTCCGGCGACGGTTCCACTACCTGGGTGAGCGCGGCACGAGCCCACCGCTTCTTCACAGTGGTCAGCTCGGCTTCCACCACATCACCGGGAAGTGCTCCTGCCACGAACACCACGCGACCGTCCGGGGCGTGCGCAATTGCCTCGCCCCCGTGCGCCATCGCGGTGGGTTCAAGCCTGACGCGATCGCCAGAAGTAAGCTCCATATTACTGCTGTTCGGGCTGGTCAGGCTGGCCGGTCTGCTCTCCCTGACCCTGTTGGTTCTGTTGGTTCTGCTGCCGCAGCTGTTGCTGCTGCATAGCTTGCTGGATTTGCAGAGCGAGCTGTGCGGGCAACTCGACCGGCAGGGAGTTGCCTGCCAGCACGGGCGTGTTGCCGCGGTAGATGAAGGAGCGAGCGATGATTTCGCGGCCGAGATCCGCCAACCGGTCTTCCTTACCGTGCGGCGCTGCGAGGGTGACGCGGTACAGCCAGCGCGGGCCTTGCACACCGATGATGCGGATGATGCCGTTGTCGCCAGTGCCGACCACTTCGCGGCCCCATGGGCCCTCTTCATATTCGACCGGCATGCCTTCAGCGCGCATGCCCTCTGCGATCTCATCGGAGGACTCTTCCCACATGCCGCCGGAGTTCGGTGCGGCGAACGCCACCGGGGTGACACGGCCGAATTCGGTGATGACGTGGAGCATGCGCGGGCCCTGCTCACCCATCTCCACCTGGACCTGGGAGTTCTTCGGAAGCGCTAACTGGATCGAGCCGAGGTTGAGCAACCCTGCGGAGAAGTCGCTGAAGTCGAAGTCGTTGATGTCAACGTTGTCACCATCAAAAGGGCCGGTCTTCCCGTTCACGGCGTCGTGCTCACGCTGGACAACGGCAGCCTCTTCGGCCTCTTTGACCTGCTCGGGATCAGGCGTGGTCTGGACGATTGTGCTGCCCTTGTCTTTCACCGGGTTCATGTATTGCACGTCGTGAAAGTCCCCGCTAGATGCACGGGGCCGCGTGGGGGTGGCGGGGGCCTCCGCGGGACGAGAAACAAACGGGTCTTCCCATTCCCGCCTGCGGTAATTGCCATATTCAGCGGAGTCGCTGTTCTTTTTCTTGCCGAAGGGCCACAGTGCCATGATTGTCTCTTTCGCTCGTTCCTTAAGTGCTAAGTTGCTGCTAATTCACGCCGGTGGAGCCGTATCCGCCCGAACCGCGGACAGTCTCATCGAGGTCGTCGACTTCGATGAAGTCCGGCAGTTCCACTCGTTGCACCACCAGTTGGGCGATGCGCATCCCGCGGGTGACCTCAAAGGGAGTGTCTTTGTCCGTGTTGAGCAGGCACACCTTGAGTTCCCCCCGGTAATCCGCATCGATCGTGCCGGGAGTGTTCACGATGGTCAGGCCGTGCTTGGCCGCCAGGCCCGAACGCGGGTGGATCAGGCCCACAGTGCCAAGCGGCAACGCGATAGCGACGCCGGTACTCACCAACGCGCGCTCACCGGGGCCGACCGTGAGGTCGTGAGCGGAATACAGGTCCACACCGGCATCGCCGCGGTGGGCGCGTTGCGGAATGGGTAGGTCCGGATCGAGCCGCTTGAGGGGGATCGGTCCGATCGATTTCGTCTCTTTGGTCACGTCCCCACACTACGTGAGGTTGACGGGGCACGTATCTCCGCCATTCGCCAAACCATTTAAGGAATCATGGGGCACTTGCCTACCATGGACGGTGTGACTGAAAGCGCGAACACCCCGTCAACACCGCCTACTACCCCTTCCGCGGCGCCAGAAGTGCTGTACTCCGAACGCCAGTGGGTGCCGTTGTGGTGGTGGATCGCGGGGACTGCATTCGCGGCGCTGTTGGGTGCTCAAATGGGTGTCAACCGCGGGATGTGGTGGTTCGTCGCGACGTTCATTGTCATCGGCGCCCTGATCGCATGGTTCCTTATTCACTTGTCGTCGACTGTGGTGCGCGTGGAGCGCGACGGTGACGGAACGCGCTGGCTCGTCGTGGGTGACGCGAACTTGCCGTCGTCAGTGGTGTCGCGCTCTCTGGCTGTCCCCCGTTCGGCGAAGCAGAACGCGCTTGGCCGGCAGCTCGATCCCGCGGCGTATCTCGTCCACCGCGCATGGGTGAAAGAAATGGCCTTGTTCGTTCTCGACGACCCGGAGGACCCCACCCCTTACTGGCTCGTGTCCTCTAAGAATCCGGAGGAACTGCTTCGGGCCTACGTTCCGGAGCAGGCTGACACGGCCGCCGAGCCCCTCCACCGCACTGGCCAGTAGGCCAACGCGGGACGTCGGTTACTCGCAGTCGAGGCAAATCTTCGAACCGTCTGGCTCAACGTGGCCCAGGCGGTTGTGCTTCTGCACTAAGAAGCAGGATGCGCAGGTGAACTCGTTCTCCTGTTTCGGCACGACAGAGACATTGAGTTCTTCGCCGGACAGGTCGACGGTCGGCGGATCGAATGCGTCAACAACTTCCCCATCGTCGTCCATGCTGCTGCCGGCGACCTCTTCGGCCTTGAGACCTTCAAGGGAATCCGTCTCGATCTCATCATCGAGGCGGCGGCGAGGGGCGTCGTAATCGGTGGCCACGAGGTCTCCTTCTGAGCCTGAGAATGCTTTCAAAATGCTTACTGTCAGCGTGATATTAAAACAAGAATTTCTTTATGTCATGTTTGCCCCGCGCACAGACGTTTCGGCGTGTCGCACCTCGACTTCCGCTTTCTAAATCAGACCTGGTCAGAGAATGGTTTCAGGGGCTGATCTGCCCCCGCTTCCGCAAGGAGGGCGCGGAAGTTATTCCAAATCCCCGGAGCGGATGCCATTGTCACCGCCCCGTCATGGCCGCTGGCACCCAGGCCAGGATGCTCAACCTGTGCGCCAGCCTCGGTGGCAATCACGGCTCCGGCGGCGTAGTCCCACGGGTGGGTGGCGTGCTCGTAGTAGGCATCCACCACGCCGTCTGCGAGCATGCACAAGTCCAGAGCAGCACTGCCGGCGCGGCGGATGTCGCGCACACGCGGCAATACCGCGCGCAGAATGTCCGCTTGCTGGGCGCGCCACTGTGGCGTGTAGGAGAAACCGGTGGCCACAAGCGCGAGAGGCACATCGCTTATCGACGACACACCTAACCGCCGCCATTCCTCTTCCCCTCCCCCACGCGTGAAGGCCCCGCGACCTCTACCTGCCTGATAGGTGCGGGCAGTAGCAACATTGACTACCGCTCCAGCAAGCAGTTCCTCCCCGCGCGCGGCTGCGATCGACACCGCATACTGCGGGACCCCATAGAGAAAGTTCACCGTGCCATCAATCGGGTCGACGATCCACCGCACTCCGGAACGAGACGGAACGTCGGCGCCTTCTTCCCCCAGAATGCCGTCGTCTGGTCGACGCTCGAGAAGAGTGGACATGATCAACTGCTCCGACTCTTTATCTACGACAGTGACCGGGTCCACTGCCGAGGATTTTGTCTCCGCCGCAGTCAATGCGCTTTCCCCGATCAGTTCGGCCCGCCTATCGCGGACGTGACCTGCGGCCAGCAAGCAGGTGGAAAGGGCGACGTCGAGAAGCTCGTCGACAAGCAAATCTGCGGTACTCATGCTTGCCATCGTGCCTCAAAGTAGCCAGCGTCCGCGCGGGGTGCGGAAGTGCGTAGAATCGGCGGGTATGGATCACACCTCGGGCAACTACTGCTGCGGCATCGACATCGGAGGCTCTGGCGTTAAAGGCGCGATCGTCGACATGGACACCGGCGAGTTCGCCACCGACCGCATCAAGATCGCCACTCCCCAACCCGCGACCCCAGAGGCTGTGGCAGAAACCGTTGCTGAGATTGTCCGCCAGCTCGAATGGGACGGACCCGTGGGCATCTGCCTACCCTCCGTGGTCAAGGAGCAGGTAGCAATGACCGCCGCGAACATCGATGACGCGTGGATCGGTACCGACGTTCATGAGCTGTTCAGCGAGCATGTGCCTGGCCGCGACATCGCGGTGCTGAATGACGCTGACGCAGCCGGCCTGGCCGAAGTCGCGTTCGGTGACGAGATCTGTCGCACCGGGGCTGTGATGTTCTTGACCTTCGGCACCGGAATCGGCTCGGCGCTGCTCATGGACGGCGATCTGTTCCCCAATACGGAACTTGGCCACATGTTTGTGGGCAAGAAGGAGGCCGAGCACCAGGCGTCTTCGGCTGTCCGCGACCGCGAAGAACTGAGTTACTCACAGTGGGCGAAGCGCGTCGACAAAGTCCTGACAGAGTACGCGCGGCTGTTCAATCCCATTGCCTTCGTCGTCGGTGGCGGCATCTCGCGCAAGGCAGATAAGTGGGTGCCGCTGCTTACCGTGGACACGCCCGTTATCCCGGCCAAACTGCGCAATCGCGCGGGAATCGTCGGTGCCGCGATGGCTGTGTGGAAGCACGTCGCGCCCTAAAACCCCCGCATTCGCGAAAATAGTTCGCTGGAGGGGGTGGCGGGAACCGGGGAGCCGTGCCTATGCTGTAGGGTTACCGCAAAGGCCGCGTAGGAGCGGTCTACGTCATGGTGGGAGGAATAGCCTTCCGCTTTCCGCGGTTAACGTCATCGGAAATCAACCGGCTCACCCCGCTACCGACTTGATTATGCAGGTTTGCGTATCGTGGTGGGACACCAACGTAGTCAAGCGATGAGTGCACGAAAGGTCGTACGTGGCAGCTAGCACCCCATCCACCAATAACAGCCCTGATGCCGCTGTCGAGGAAGACGCGGGTCAGGCGTCTCAGCCTGCGCGGAAAAAGGCCGTGAAGAAGACGGCTAAGAAGGCCGCCAAGAAGACTGCGGCTAAGAAGACCACCAAGAACGCTGCGAAGAAGACCACGAAGAAAGCCGCCAAGAAGACGGTGAAGAAGACGGCCGCGAAGAAGACCGTGCGCAAGTCCGCACAGGCAGCCTCTGCGGCCGACGCAGCTGAGAACGAGGACGAGTCCGCTGACGCCGACGACACCGATGACGTAGACGATGTCGACGACGTGGACGGTCTCGGCGACGACGACATGCTCGACGGCGACCTGGATGAGGATCTGGCCGACGAGGACATGGACGGCGACGACTTCGATCCGGAGCTCGAAGAAGACGAGGAGCTCGACAGCGAAGCTGTCGTCGATGCTGCCACTGCCACCGATGAGGAGGATGGCGAGGAGGACTCTGACGAGTTCGTGCCGGAACTCGGTGAAGAGGGTGAGGCCGCAGCCTCGGCTCCGGCAAGCGACGATGACGACGAAGATGCCGCTCCCCCGTCAGTGTGGGACATCGAAGAGTCTGCTGCTCTGCGCCAAGCACGCAAAGACGCCCAGCTCACCGCCTCTGCGGACTCGGTGCGTGCTTACCTCAAGCAGATCGGTAAGGTCGCGCTGCTTGACGCTGAGCAGGAAGTCTCTCTGGCCAAGCGCATCGAGGCCGGTCTCTACGCCCAGCACCGCCTGGATGAGATGCAGCGCGCCGCCGACGAAGGCGACAAGGACGCGAAGCTCACCCCGGCTGTGAAGCGTGATCTGCGCGCCGTCGCCCGCGACGGCCGCAAGGCGAAGAACCACTTGCTTGAGGCGAACCTGCGTCTCGTGGTGTCCCTGGCAAAGCGCTACACCGGCCGTGGCATGGCTTTCTTGGACTTGATCCAGGAAGGCAACTTGGGCCTGATTCGTGCAGTGGAGAAGTTCGACTACTCCAAGGGGTACAAGTTCTCGACTTACGCCACATGGTGGATCCGTCAGGCGATTACCCGTGCGATGGCAGACCAGGCCCGCACCATCCGTATCCCGGTGCACATGGTCGAGGTGATTAACAAGCTCGGCCGCATCCAGCGCGAGCTGCTGCAGGACCTCGGTCGCGAGCCGACTCCGCAGGAGCTGGCGAAGGAAATGGACATCACTGAGGAGAAGGTCCTTGAGATCCAGCAGTACGCGCGCGAGCCGATCTCCCTGGACCAGACCATCGGTGATGAGGGCGACAGCCAACTCGGCGACTTCATCGAAGACTCTGAGGCTGTGGTGGCCGTCGACGCTGTGTCCTTCACGCTTCTACAGGACCAGCTCCAGGACGTGCTGCACACGCTGTCCGAGCGTGAGGCGGGCGTTGTGCGCCTGCGCTTCGGATTGACCGACGGCATGCCGCGCACCCTCGACGAGATCGGACAAGTCTACGGCGTCACGCGCGAGCGCATTCGGCAAATCGAATCGAAGACGATGTCGAAGCTGCGCCACCCGTCGCGTTCGCAGGTGCTGCGCGACTACTTGGACTAAAGCAGCGAGCCCCCTCGCCACCACCTAGCCAGACAGCCCGGCTCAACCGGGAGTGTCTGGCTAGGTGTTTTCTTTATACGCCCGGTCGCGGTCCGCTGTGCGCTCGAGCACACTCTCGCTGCTGCTTTCCGGCCCTTTATTACTGCCAGTGCCAGAGTCCACCTCCTGCTCCAGCTCATAAATGGCAAGTGCCATGAATGCGAGAAAAGCAATGGCCATGAGGGTGCTGATGATGCTCGCTATCAGGCCGGTGATAGCCATTCCCATACCGTTGGAGCCGGGGAAGCGACGGCTGTTGGTGATCCCCATAATGCCGCAAATGATGCCGCAAATGCCGAGCAGCAGGGCGAACGGCCCAGCGATGAACACCATCGCGAACGAACAAAGGCCGACCACCAAAGCGGCGACGGCTGTTTGGTTCTTCTCTGCAGGTACCGGCGCGTAGGCGTGGGGCACGAACCCGGTCGCGTACGCGTTCGGCCCGTGCGGGTTGTAGCGCCCCCACTGGTCGACAGGACCAACTTCAAATGGTTGACCGTAGCCGTCTAGCTGTCCCCGTTGCTCGTGGCTGTAGCCGCCGTATGGTTCATTCATCGGGTCCCTGGGGCTGCGGGGATACTGCGGGCCGTAAGGATTGGGATGCACCATAATGCCCGCCAGCCTAGCAGCGTTTACCAGTCACGCAGATAGTCGATACGCGCCCGAAGTTGCTCCGCAGAGCACAGCGCCGTCGGCGGGCCGCCGCAGGCGTTGCGAACCTCCGTGTGGATTGCCCCATGGGGCCGACCTGTACGCGACGCAACAATTGCCACGCGGGCGTTGAGCTCCTGGCGCAGTGCCGGGATGTCTTCGGAAGCCACGCCAGTGCCGGTCCCCGCGGAGGGCGCATCGCTTATCGACGCACCCATCTTGTCCCTCCGCGCCTTCTCCTGTTCGACTTTGGCCTTTTCGGCCTTCGCCTCGGCTTCCCGTGCATCGAGCTGGTCAGACTGGCGTTTGCTCAGCAGCAGCTTCACTTGGTCGGCGTCGAGGAGTCCCGGCAAGCCCAGAAAGTCTTGCTCTTCATCGGAGCCGGTGAGGGTCGGCGTTCCGTAGGTCGAACCGTCGAAGATGAGCGAATCGAGCTCTGCGGACGCACCGATGGACTGATACGCCGCTGCTTCATCAGGCTCGGTTTCCTTCCGGTTCGCCTGCTCGAGCAGTTCATCGGACCAGCCGGATTCACGGTGGGCTTTGCCGAGCACATGGTCACGGGAGACCTCCATCTCCTCGGCCAGGCGCAGCAGCACGGGAACAGACGGCAAGAAGATCGATGCTGACTCCCCTGGCATTCGCGAGCGGACAAAACGGCCGATTGCCTGGGCAAAGAACAGTGGCGTGGAGGCAGAGGTGGCGTACACGCCGACCGCGAGACGCGGCACGTCCACGCCCTCAGAGACCATGCGCACCGCCACCATCCATTCGTCCTGGGAGGCAGAGAATTCTTCGATGCGCTTGGAGGAACCGGGCTCGTCAGAAAGCACCACGGTGACAGGCGTGTTTGAGATCGTGCGCAGGATCTTGGCGTAGGCGCGTGCGGTCGTGGTGTCGGTAGCGATGACCAGTCCGCCGGCATCCGGCATGTTGGCGCGGATCTTGGTTAGGCGGGTGTGGGCTGCTTGCAGAACAGCCGCGATCCAGTCGCCCTTCGGATCCAATGCGGTCTTCCAGGCGCGGGTCGTCTGCGCGGCGTCGAGGGGCTCGCCCAAGCGCGCCGAGTACTCCTCCCCTGCTGAATCGCGCCACTGGGCCTCACCGGAATACGCGAGGAAGACCACGGGGCGGACAACGCCGTCGCGAAGCGCCTCAGCGTAGCCGTAGGTGTAATCCGCGCGGGAGACCAGATGCCCCTCACCGTCATCGTCGTAGGTGACAAAGGGGATCGCGGAATCGTCGGAGCGGAACGGCGTACCGGTCAGCGCGAGACGGTGTTCGACGTCGTTGTACGCCTCGCGGACGCCGTCACCCCAGCTCTTCGCGTCGCCGGCGTGGTGGATCTCATCAAGGATGACCATGGTCCTGCGTGCTGATGCCACGGCATGGTGCTTGAACGGGTGCATGCCCACTTGCGCGTAGGTGACCACCACACCGTCATAGGCGGGATTGACCGCAGACGAGTTGGTGAAGGCGTGATCCAGCGACAGCCCGAAGCGCGCTGCCGCCTGCGCCCACTGGATCTTCAGGTGCTCCGTGGGCACGACGACAATGATGCGCTCGACGGTCTTATCTGCGTGCAGCGTTGACGCTAGGGTCAGCGCGAAGGTGGTCTTTCCTGCACCGGGGGTAGCCACGGCCATGAAGTCCTTCGGCTTGCGCTGGAGGAAAAGATCGAGGGCCTCCTGCTGCCATTGGCGGAGCGAAGGCCCTTTCGTTGTGCCTGGAACTGACGTCACCGCCGACGCAGCCCCTTGTAGATCCTCTCGCAATCCGGGCACACGGGTGAGCCGGGCTTCGCCTGCTTACGCACAGGGAACGTCTCGCCGCACAGGGCAACCACCATGTCACCGCTGACAGCGGAGTGCACGATCTGGTCTTTCTTGACGTAGTGGAAGAACTTCGGGGTGTCGTTGTCCTGCGACGTGTCTTCCCGGACGTCGGGGCGTTCGATCGTCTTCGTGGTGGTCTGGCTCATGTGCGTCACGCTCCCCATCATGCCTCAAGGTGCCTACCGGAATGCAATGTGCTCTACCCTAGAAGATCATGAGCACAGCGAGCAGTTTCGGTGACCACGAGACCGTGGACCAGGCCGAAGATGCGCGCGATTCACGGCCGAGCAGGAAGTTCTCCCGCAAGCGGGCTGAACTGATCACCTCCGCCCAGCGCTCCCCCGCCCAGAACCGCAAAGAGCGCGAGATCAAGTACTTGATTTTGCAGGGCATGCGCATCCCGTTCGTGCTGTTATCTATTGCCGCTGTGCTGTGGTGGGAGAACTGGTGGCTGGCGTTGATCTTCTTCTGCATCTCCATCCCGTTGCCGTGGATCTCCGTTGTCATTGCCAATGACAGCAATGAGGTCCGGGACAAACGCACCGCCAACGTGTACAAGCCGGCCGCCGCCCGGCAGGCCGCGCTGGCCTACCAGCAGCAAGCCCAGCTGCAGTCTGCGCCTCGCCCAGACGCGGCGGGGCCGGGCACAATCGACCACGAAGAGTAAACGAGCAGGAGGAAGAGGATGAATCCGGCTGACATCGCACGAGAGTTGACCCGCGAGTTGGAGCGGGCTGGCTTCACCGCCGACACCATCGCTGCCCACCTGGGCCCGGATGCGACTGAAGCCCTCCACCGCGGTGAGCCCGGCGCGGTGCTTGAAGCATGCGACGATTCTGTCCTCTCCGGGCTCATTCGCTTCTTCCTCCTGCGCCAGCCCATGAGCGCCGAAGAGCTGGCTAGGTTCCTCCCGGCGCGGCTCGTGCTTTCGCTTATCGACGCTTCTGTGGCCACCCGCACCCCCTCCGGCGACATCGAAGTCGCCCTGGATGTCCGTCCGCACATCATCGCTGGTGCAGACCGGTTCATTTTCTCCGACATGGACGCATCGGTCACAGAGCACGTCCCTGGGCCAGACCACGTGCTCGGTGTGGGCGCGGCGAGCCTATCGCTGCTCTCCGCGACACCGCTGACACCGGTGGGGACTGTCCTGGATCTGGGTACCGGTTCAGGCGTGCAGGCGCTGGCGCAGGCGGGTACGGCACAACACGTCACCGCGACCGACGTTCATCCAAGGGCGCTCGACCTCGCCGCTGCCACCATGGCTGGCGCCGACATCACCAACGTTGAGCTGCGGGAAGGACCGTGGTTCGACCTGGTGGCAGGGCAACGCTTCGACCGTATCGTCGCCAATCCCCCGTTCGTGGTTGGTCCGCCGGAGGTCGGCCACGTTTACCGTGATTCGGGGTTGGATCTGGACGGGGCGACGGAGCTCGTCGTCAAGCAAGCTCCTGAGCATCTCGCCGCGGACGGGACCGCGTACATTCTCGGGGCCTGGGTCCACACGGATGACCAGCCGTGGGAGCACCGCGTTGCAGCGTGGCTGCCTCCCAATGGAGTTTCTGCCTGGGTATGCCAGCGGGATGTCGTTGACCCGACATTGTATGTGTCCACGTGGCTCAAGGACGAGTCGATCGATCCACGCTCGAAGGAGGGCGTGGAGCGCACGCGCCGTTGGCTGGACCACTTCCGTCAAGCCGGAGTGCGTGCCGTGGGCTTTGGCTGGATTTTCCTTCGCGACATCGGAGATGCCCCGACCGAAGCCACATTTGAAACGCTCGACCAACCGTTCATCGATCCGCTCGGCCCGGAGGTCGAAGAGTACTTCATACGTATGGACTGGCTGCGCACCGCAACCACCGATGACATCCTGGACTCCCGCTTCACCGTGCGGCCCGGTGTCGCGCTCGAAGATGTCGCTGTTGCTGACTCCGAAACAGGCATGGGCTTTGAAACGCAGGTGAAGCGCCTCACGCGGACCGACGGCCCGCGTTTCACCCACGAGATCGACGACGCTGTCGCAGCCATCGTCTCCGGCCTCAACCCAAACGGGCTTCCGCTGCGCGACATCGTGTCCATCTTCGCCGCGTCGCAAGGGCTTGAAGATGCCGACGAAGAGACCCTGACCCAGCAAGCCGCCAGTGTGGTGGTGGACCTGATCCGCCACGGCCTGGTGCTCCCCCAGGAGGTGGTTCTGCCGTGAAAGCAGTATTGACTCGAGTGACCCGAGCATCTGTGACGGTTGACGGAGAGGTGGTCGGCGCGATCGACTGTCCCGACACAGGCGGAGTCCTGGCGCTCGTGGGTGTCGGCCGGGAGGATGCCGACGATGCTTGGGAAACCATGGCACGCAAGATTGCCGAACTGCGCCTGCTCGACGGCGAAGTGTCGGTCGAAGAAGCCGGAGCGCCGGTGCTTCTGGTCAGCCAGTTCACCCTCATGGGCAGGACCAAGAAGGGCCGCCGCCCATCGTGGTCCGATGCAGCCCCCGGGGATCAAGCAGAACCAGTCATTGCGGCGATCGCTCAAGCGTTGCGCGAGCGTGGAATTCACGTCGAAGAAGGCCGCTTCGGAGCGATGATGGAGGTCAGCTCGGTCAACTCCGGCCCCTTTACGCTATTGGTTGAATGTTAGGCAGAAACTGCTAGAGTTCCATGCACGGCAACCGTGCATCCGCTCCCGTAAAGCAACGCCTCTGAACTGCACAAACTCTTCAGTCCGCGCTGACGTTTCACAGCGGGAACAATGTCGCTTTGTCCGGCGTTAGTAGGTTAGATTCGCGAGATTTGAAGGAGCACCATCTCATGACTCAACCCGATGTGGATCATGTCGATGAAAAAGAAGAGGTCGACCGCGGAAGCCGCCGGAACCAGACGAACGATAATCCGTCTGCTGACCTTGTCCGTGTGTATCTGAACGGCATCGGCAAGACCGCACTCCTCAACGCTGAGGAAGAGGTTGAACTGGCCCAACAGATCGAGGTCGGTCTGTACGCACAGCACCTGCTCGACGATCCTGACACCGAGTTGACCCGCGCCAAGTCACGCGACCTGAAGATCTTGGCCAAGCAGGGCCGCAAAGCACGCGCTCACCTGCTGGAGGCGAACCTGCGTTTGGTTGTCTCTCTAGCCAAGCGCTACACCGGACGCGGCATGCCGCTGCTGGATCTCATCCAGGAGGGCAACCTGGGCCTGATTCGCGCGATGGAGAAGTTCGACTACTCCAAGGGCTTCAAGTTCTCCACCTACGCCACCTGGTGGATCCGCCAAGCGATCACCCGCGGCATGGCTGACCAGTCGCGCACCATCCGTCTCCCAGTCCACCTTGTGGAGCAGGTGAACAAGCTCTCCCGCATCCGTCGCGAGATGTACCAGTCTCTTGGCCGCGAGCCTTCCAACGAGGAGTTGGCGGAAGAGTCTGGCATTGATGAGTCCAAGATCGAGATGCTGTTGCGCCAGTCCCGCGACCCGGTGAGCTTGGACATGCCGGTCGGCGCTGACGAGGAAGCACCGTTGGGCGACTTCATTGAAGATGCTGAGGCCGCGGACGCTGAAGATGCTGTTGTTTCCGTGCTGCGCCACGACGACATTCACGACATCATTAACGGTCTTGAGCAACGTGAGCAGGACGTTATTCGTTTGCGCTACGGCCTGGATGACGGTGTGCCGCGCACGCTCGACCAAATCGGCCGCAAGTTCGGCCTTTCGCGTGAGCGTGTGCGCCAGATTGAGCGCGAAGTGATGAGCAAGCTGCGCGTCGGCGAGCGCGCAGATCGCCTCCGCGATTACGCCCAGTAATTCGAGTCCCGGCCATGGGCGCGTGAATGCGCTACCATGGTCCCGAGTTTTGGGCATGTATCGGGCCACGCAGGCCGGGCCGACTGAGTTGGTCAAGTAGGTAAGGAATGCAGTTTTGAGAGACCTCGTCGACACCACCGAGATGTACCTGCGCACGGTGTATGAGCTGGAGGAAGAAGGCATTACTCCGCTGCGTGCGCGCATTGCGGAACGCCTCGACCAGTCCGGCCCGACCGTGTCCCAAACCGTGGCCCGTATGGAGCGCGACGGCCTCATCGTCGTCGAGCACGATCGTTCTCTCAGCCTGACCAAGCGCGGTCGCGAGTTAGCCACCTCGGTCATGCGCAAGCACCGCTTGGCGGAGCGTCTGCTGACGGACGTGCTCGACTTGGATATCAGCCAAGTCCATGCTGAAGCCTGCCGTTGGGAGCACGTGATGAGTGAAGAGGTGGAACGCCGCCTCATCCACGTGCTCGACGACCCGACCCGCTCCCCCTTCGGAAACCCGATCCCGGCGTTGGACGAATTGGGATACTCCGACGCTGGCGGAGAGACTCTGGGCACCCGTGCCACCGAACTGGATCTCAGTGAACCGGTCACGGCTGAAGTCGTGCAGATCAATGAGATTCTGCAGCTCGACTCGGAGCAGTACTCCTCGATCTGCCGCTATGGTGTCGATCACGGGTCAGTGGTCACCCTGGAGAAAAAGAGCAACGGCATCATCACGGTGATCACCAGTAACGATGGCCACGTGGATCTTGCCCCCGACTTGGCTCACGCGCTGCGCGTGAAGCCGCTGGAAGGTTAATCAATGGCTCGTCTCGTAGTCACCGGCGGCGCTGGATACGTCGGCAGCGTCTGTTCGAAGGTGCTTGTAGAAGCTGGCCATGATGTGACCATCATCGACGATTTCTCCACGGGTAACCGCGACGCAGTCGTCCCGGAAGCCACCTTGGTGGAAGGCACCATCACCGATGTGATCGACGATGTGCTGAGCGACCGCAGCGGCGGCCCCGTCGATGGTGTGCTCCACTTCGCGGCACGGTCCCTGGTGGGTGAGTCCGTGGAAAAACCGGATGAGTACTGGCGCGACAACTTTGTCACCTCTCTGGCGCTGCTCAACGCGATGCGCGACCACAATGTGAACTCGCTGGTATTCTCCTCCACCGCGGCGACCTACGGTGAACCGGAGCACGTGCCGATCACCGAGGACATGCCCACGGCACCGACAAACCCGTACGGCGCGTCGAAGCTGGCCATCGACTACGCAATGAGTTCCTACGCTGCGGCGTTCGGGCTCGGTGCGACCAGCCTGCGCTACTTCAATGTCGCTGGAGCCTACGCGGGCTACGGTGAACGCCACGCCACGGAGACTCACTTGATTCCGTTGGTGCTGCAGGTGGCTCAAGGAAAGCGCGAGAAGATTCTCATTTTCGGTGACGATTGGCCTACTGCGGACGGCACGTGCGTGCGCGACTACATCCACATCCGCGATTTGGCGGACGCGCACATGCTCGCCTTGGAGGCGAACACACCGGGCACCCACAAGATCTTCAACCTCGGTTCTGGCGACGGCTACTCCGTGAAAGAGGTCATTGAGACTTGCCGCAGCGTGACCGGGCACGACATCCCCGCCGAAGTAGCTCCGCGTCGCGCAGGCGACCCAGCCACCCTGATCGCCTCCTCGCAGCGCGCGAAAGACGAACTCGGTTGGAACCCCACCCGCACACAACTGGACCGCATTGTCACCGACGCGTGGGAATTCACCCAGGCAAGGGGTTAAGCGCTTTTCCTCATTGGCGGATCCGCTGGGCCGAGCAGCTTCTCGCAGGCGAGCTCGCACCCTTCGAGGATGGTAGTGACCAGCTTCTTCTGCTCCCCCAGCGCCAACACTTCCAGGCAAATCGCGGACATGGAGTGCTCGGGCATTTCCTCTTGAGCGCAATGCAGTGCCGCTGATGCCCACGACGACACACCGCGGGAGATGGCCACGAGCGCCCAGATGCTCAATGCATTTGCTCGGATGACGCCCCGGAAGGACCGCGCGACGGCGAGGAGCGCACTGGCGGATTCCTGTGGGTGGCGGACCGCCTCCCCGATGACGCAATCGCGCAGCGTGGGGCGCGCGAGAACGGTAGCGAGTGCAAGAAGACTGTTCTGATCCGGAACAGCTTCGGCGACGCTGAGCGGCTCGTCGGCCCCGATGATGGGCTGCGCTGGGGCATTGATCAAAGCCGTGCACGCCTGATGCACAACACTCGCTGGGCGGGAGCTGCTGCCCCGGGCAAGTTCCACCTGGAGTTGAGCAGAACGCGCAAGCGCCTGCTGGGTCAGCGAGGTGATGCGGTGCTCTTCCGCGCCGGACAGGACGACAGGCTCGAAGTAGGAAAAAGTGTCGTTGCGATCTAAGGCGGGCAGTGTGCCGTTGGCACGCATTGCTTCCATCGCAGGCGATGCCATGACAGAGCCCACGACCCCATGCTCCCAGGCCAGCTCGGACCAGAACATGCCCAACTCGGCAGGCTCGGGCCCGAAAACCATAGAGTACGGGGTGCCGTGGGCGATTTCGGAGACGTGCCACAACACGTCGATAAGCGGCTCGCCGTTGGTGCGCTCCAACTTCTCCAATTCTTCGACGGCGTTAAGCGCCACACCGGACCCCGGCACGCGCGTGACCAAAATGCCCAGGAACGCAATGCACGTGTCCACGGGCGCGCTGCCCAGATAGGCAGTCAGTTCGCGCACGCGGCCAAGGTCTGCGCGCAGAACGGGGCCGAGATACACACTGTCGGTGTCCTCGCTGGCGATGAGCCCGATGACGACGACTGATTCGTGCGGGTAGTAGCCCAGGGTGCCGGGCACCGTCGCAATGATGGTTGAAGGGTTGTCTACTGTCGCTTGATGGTGGTGATCTGAAGAATGCGTCATGCCCTTGTTAGTCTTCCCAAACCCCCAATACGGTTCCCTGCCCGTCGCGCACTGCAGTGCGCAACCGTGTGAGGCTGGCTGCGGCCTGACAGTTTCTGCAATTCACTGACAATCGCCGACGCAGTCCACACCCGAGAGGCAATCGGATCTAGAGTGGGAATTTAACTGAACCGACATTGTTGTGATTATTGTCGAACGCTAACAAGCTCACACGAAAGTGCGCATAGGTAAAGGAGGATGCGACATGACCTCGAACGAGAGGAAAATGTACGAATTGGAGTACCCCGCTCCAGCTGTCGACGGCACCTCCTCTGGCCCGACTCTCATTGTGGCCATGCAGGGTTACGCTGACGCGGGGCACGCAGTCGAAGGTGCCGCCGGGCACCTCAAGGCGGCACTGGATTCCCGCACGGTGGCGACATTCAATAACGACGAGCTCATCGATTACCGCTCCCGTCGCCCCATGATCACGATGAGCGAGCACGAAATCACCGACATCGAAGAGATCGACTTGGACATCCGCGTCATGCGCGATGCTAAGGGAGAATCCTTCCTGCTGTTGTCGGGTCCGGAGCCGGACCTGCGGTGGGAGGCATTCTCCAAGGCGGTTGCAGATCTCGCAGACCGGTTCAACGTGGACAAGACAATCTGCCTGTACGCCGCTCCGATGGGTGCGCCGCACACGCGTCCCCTGGTGGTCTCGGCGCACGGCAATGACCGCGATTTGGTCGGCCCGATGTTCACCTACGACGGGATGGTCTCCATGCCGGGTGCTGCCGCTGTGATGATCGAGCGTGAGCTGCACAACCGCGGTCGCCGGGTCGCCGGCTACACCGCGCATGTGCCGCACTACGTCGCAGCCTCCCCGTATCCACAGGCTGTCTACCAGCTCCTGCAGTCGGTGTCTGACACGTCCAAGCTGCAGTTCCCGCTGCGCTCCATCGAGCAGGACATCGCGCGCGTCCAGCAGCAGCTGGCGGAGCAGACGAACGAGTCGGAGGAAATCGCGCAAGTGGTCTCCCAGCTCGAGCAGCATTACGACTCTGAGATGGCTTCCTACCGCGACAAGAACCCGCAGAAGATGATGCCGGGTGAAGCTCAGATGCCGTCCGGCGACGAGATCGGTGAGGCGTTTGAGAACTTCCTCGCCGCTATCGACGACAGGGATCGCGGCCTGAACAAGGGCATTGGCTCTGGCCAGTCAGACCAGACCGGCCAGTCGGGTGAGTCCAGCATGTGGCAGGACAACGACCAGATCGATCTCACCGACGACGATGAGTGACGCCACGCTCGGTGACAGCCTTGCGGATCTGAGTGACGTCCCGCAGTCGCTTTTCGACGACGCCGTCTGGGACACCTTCATCCGCTGGACCACCGACCGTGGCATCTCCCTTTATCCGGCGCAGGAGGAGGCCTCTGTGGCCATTCTGGCCGGAGACAATGTCATTCTGGCTACCCCCACCGGATCAGGAAAATCCATGGTGGCCAACGCCGCCCATTTCATCGCCATGGCCCGCGGCCAGCGCAGCTTCTACACCGCTCCGATCAAAGCGCTGGTGAGTGAGAAGTTCTTCGCGCTGTGCGAGATCTTCGGCCCGGAGAACGTCGGCATGATGACAGGCGATGCCACCGTGAACGGCAATGCGCCCATCATTGCGGCCACTGCGGAAATCGTCGCCAACATCGCCTTGCGCGAGGGAAAGAACTCCGACATCCGCCAGGTGGTTATGGACGAGTTCCACTACTACTCGGACCCAGAGCGCGGCTGGGCGTGGCAGGTGCCGCTGTTGGAGCTTCCGAAAGCACAATTTCTGCTCATGTCCGCCACCCTCGGCGACACGGCCTGGCTGGAGGAGGACCTCACTCGCCGCACCGGCCGTGAGACGACCTTCGTTGGTGGTTCGCAGCGCCCGGTCCCGCTGGATTTCCACTACGTGTTCACCCCCGTTCACGAGACGATTGAGGAGTTGCTCGAAGACGGGAAAGCGCCGATCTACGTGGTGCATTTCTCGCAGCGGGAGGCGACAGAACGGGCGCAGGCTCTGACGTCGATAAGCGACATGCTCACGCGCGACGAGAAGGACGCGATCGCTGAAGCGATCGGAGACTTCCGCTTCACGACGACCTTCGGCAAGACGCTGTCAAAGCTGCTGCGCCGCGGCATCGGCATCCACCACGCTGGGATGCTGCCGAAGTACCGGCGTCTGGTCGAGCGACTGTCGCAGACTGGTCTGCTGAAGGTCATCTGCGGCACGGACACGCTCGGGGTGGGCATCAACGTCCCGATCCGCACGGTGCTCATGACGGGGCTGGCGAAGTATGACGGCACCCGGCAGCGCATCGTGAAATCCCGCGAATTCCACCAGATTGCGGGACGTGCGGGACGCGCTGGCTACGACACAGAAGGAACGGTGATCGTCGAAGCGCCCGAGCACGAGATCGAGAACGTCAAGCTGCGCCGCAAGGCCGGCGACGATCCGAAGAAGCTGAAGAAGATCCGCAAAAAGTCCGCGCGCGACGGTGAAGTGTCGTGGTCAGAAAAAACGTATTTGCGGCTGACCGAGGCAGAGCCGGAAGAGCTGCAGAGCCAGTTCACGGTGTCCAATTCGATGTTGCTCAACGTGGTCGCCCGCCCAGGCGACGGGTATGAGCACATGAAGCATCTGCTGCGCACCAACCACGACACCCGTGCAAAGCAGAACCGCGATATTCTCACCGCCCTTGACCTGTTCCGTGGCTTGATCAACGCCGGTGTGGTGGAACGTACCCCGGACTCGCCCGCGTTCCGCCCGTACACGTTGACGGCGGAGCTTGACCGCGATTTCGCGCTCAACCAGCCGCTGTCCCCCTTCGCTCTGGCTTTTCTCACCCTGCTTGACCCGGAGAGCGAGACGTACGACCTGGATGTCATCTCCGCGTTCGAGGCGATCCTGGATGATCCGCGTCAGCTTCTCCAGGCCCAGCAGTCGGCGGCTCGTGGTGAAGAGATCGCGGCGCTCAAGGCTGACGGTGTGGACTACACAGAACGCATGGCGCTCATCGAAGACGTCACCTACCCGCAGCCGCTGCGCGAGGAGCTGGAAGACGCCTACGAGACCTTCGTTCAGGGAAACCCGTGGGCCAAGGAGTTCGAGCTGCGCCCCAAGTCGGTCGTGCGCGACATGATTGAGCATGCGATGACCTTCTCCGATGTCATCGCGACTTACGGTCTCGCCCGCAGCGAAGGCGTGGTGCTGCGCTACCTCACCGACGCGTGGCGCACGCTGTCACACTCCATTCCAGAGGCGTACATGACACAGCGGCTGGACGACATCATCGTGTGGCTCGGTGAGCTCATCCGCCAGGTCGACTCCTCGCTGATCGACGAATGGGCCCACATGACCGACGAGACCACCCCGATCTCTCAATCCGACCTGGAACGAGAGCTGGCCTTCGGCGTGGAGGACCCGACAGCGCTGACGGCGAACCGCCGCGCGTTCACCATCATGGTGCGCAATTATTTCTTCCGCTTGGTTGAGCTCTTCGCCTACGAGAAGGAGAAACAGCTCGAGGAGATGCTCGATTATATGGACTTTGCGGACCAGCCTGACTGGCCGGCACTCATGGACGATTACTTTGACGAGTACGAGGACGTGGAACTGGACAACGATGCCCGCGGCCCGTCATACTTCAGCGTCTCCGGCGACGACACCCGAATGTGGGAAGTCGTGCAGATTCTCAAAGACCCAGAAGGCGACAATGCTTTCCAGCTGCATGGCACGGTGGGCCTCGACGCATCAGACGCCGCCGGTGAAGTGCGTTTGAGTTCGCTGGAAATGAAGCAGGTATAAGCCGCCTACCGAGACCTTCATCCTTAGGGCTGGAAAACAAGAATCCCAAATAGGCCATTTCTACCTATTGCCGGTTGTAGCCTAATAGGTATGAACAATAAGGAGTATCGTCCGACGCTTGCGCAGCTGCGCACGTTTGTCACGATCGCGGAGAACCGCCACTTTGGCTCTGCCGCGGCCAAGCTGAATATCTCCCAGCCGTCACTGTCCCAGGCGCTCGTCGCCTTGGAGTCGGGATTGGAGATCCAGTTGATTGAGCGCTCCACACGTAAAGTCATTGTCACCCCCAGCGGCGAAGAGCTGCTCCCCTACGCCAAAGCCACCTTGGAGGCTGCCGATGCGTTTGTGCATCGGGCACGCGGTGCACAGGGCATGCTGACGGGGTCGCTAGCAATCGGCATCATTCCCACCATCGCGCCGTACATTCTGCCGGAGCTGCTGCGCATTATTCACGAACGCTTCCCGGCACTGAACCCGAAGATCGTGGAGGAAACGACCCCTACGCTGCTGGACCAGCTGCGCGACGGGCGCCTCGACGTCGCTCTTATCGCGTTCCCCTCCAACGTGGCCGGATTGAGCGAAATCCCTTTGTACACCGAGAACTTCGCGGTAGCGGTCAAAGACGACCACCCGTTGGCGGGCAAGCACGACCTCGAGCTCAGCGTGCTCGACGACCTTGATCTGCTGCTGCTTGACGACGGCCACTGTCTCCGTGACCAAATCATGGACCTCTGCCGACTGGCCAAGATCAGCCTGACCGAGGTCACCGAGTCCGTCACCCGGGCATCGTCACTAACCACGATCATTCAGCTCGTCGCAGCCGGCTTCGGTTCCACACTGCTGCCGGTGTCAGCAGTCTCCGCCGAATGCTCCCGCCCCGGCGTGACAGTAGCTGAGTTCGATACCGCCGTGGCGGCAGAACGTAACGTGGGGTTGGTCTACCGTTCCTCCTCCACCCGCGCCGCGGAGTTCACCGCGCTGGGCGCTGCGATCACAAAGGCCTACGAGAACACTGTCGCCGAAGGCGAACCGCTGGGTCTCACTGTCTAGTCCCGTTCGCTCAGGTTGCTCACTCTCAGTAGCTTCTACCTTTACCTGCTGCGCGGGTAAGATCAGCCGTTGATTATGAGCACCCCCGAGTCTTCCCCGCCCATCACCCGCGACGCCCTCAAAGCGCGTCTCGACGAGCTGCCGATTGCCCAAGTCCGCCGCTTTGACAGGCGCCTGAAGAAGGCGAAGGCTCCGAACGCTTTAGCCGCGATCCACACCGACTTAGAAGAAGAAGTTGCGAAGGTCGCCGCGATTGACGCTCTGGTCCCGCAGATCACCTACCCGGAGCAGCTTCCTGTCTCCGCCCGACGCGAGGACATCAAGAACCTCATCAGGGACAACCAAGTCGTCGTCATTGCAGGCGAAACGGGATCTGGTAAAACTACCCAGATCCCGAAGATGCTGCTTGAACTGGGCCGTGGCCGGCGTGGGCTGATCGGCCACACCCAACCGCGGCGAATCGCTGCGCGCACTGTCGCTGAGCGCATCGCCGACGAGCTCGGCCAGGACATTGGGCGCTCCGTCGGCTACGCCATCCGCTTCGATGACCGTGTGTCTGCCACGACCGCGGTCAAGCTCATGACGGACGGCATCCTGCTCGCCGAGATGCAGCGGGACCGCTACCTGAACGCCTACGACACGATCATCATCGATGAGGCCCACGAGCGCTCCCTCAACATCGATTTCTTGTTGGGCTACCTCAAGCGGCTTTTGCCGTACCGGCCGGACCTGAAAATCATCATTACCTCCGCCACGATCGACCCGGAGTCGTTCGCGGAGCACTTCGCCGACAGTGACGGTAATCCGGCGCCCATCATTGAAGTCTCGGGGCGCACCTACCCAGTGGAGATCCGCTACCGTCCGCTTGAGACGGAAGTGCCCACGAAAGACGGCGGCACGAAGGTCGTCGACACAGACATGCTCGACGGGCTGATTGAAGCCTTGAAGGAGCTCATGGCGGAAGGTGACGGCGACATCCTGTGCTTCTTCGCCTCCGAGCGTGACATCCGTGACGCAATGGAGCTCATTGAAAAGCAGCACTGGCGCGGTGTCGAGGTCACTCCCCTGTTCGGCCGACTCTCCAACGCCGAACAGCACCGGGTATTCTCCCCGCACTCCGGGCGCCGCATCGTGCTAGCCACCAACATCGCGGAGACGTCACTGACTGTCCCCGGCATCCACTACGTGGTGGACACCGGTCTCGCGCGCATCTCCCGCTACTCCACGCGCACCAAGGTGCAGCGCCTCCCCATCGAAGAGATCTCGCAGGCCAGCGCCAACCAGCGCTCGGGCCGCTCCGGCCGTATCGCAGACGGTATCGCGATTCGCCTTTATTCGGAGGACAATTTCAACGCCCGCCCTGAATTCACCGACCCGGAGATTCTGCGCACCAACCTGGCCAGCGTCATCCTCCAGATGACGAACCTGCGCTTGGGCGACATCGCGGAGTTCCCGTTCGTCCAGCCACCGGACAAGAAGGCTGTGCGCGACGGGCTGATGCTCCTCCACGAGCTCGGCGCCATCACCGATAAGGAAGACCGTGACATGCCGGTGCTCACAGGCATCGGCCGCGACATCGCGCGCATTCCTGTCGACCCGCGCATGGCCCGCATGCTGGTGGAGGCACACCGCCTCGGTGTACTGGACGATGTCACTGTCATTGTCGCCAGCATGACCATCCAGGATGTCCGCGAGCGTCCGTTGGAGTTCCAGGCACAGGCTGACCAGGCCCATGCGCGTTTCAAGGACAAGACTTCCGACTTCCTCGCTGCGCTGAATTTGTGGGATTACCTCAAGGACTCCCGGGATGAACTGTCCGGCAACGCCTTCCGCAAGCGCATGAAGAAGGAGTACCTCCACTACATGCGCATCCGCGAGTGGTTCGACCTTGTGCGCCAGCTCCGCGAGGCTGAAAAGCAGCTCGGCTGGGCCCGCACCGCCACCGCAACGGACGATCACGATGACTCGCGGGACCGCGACCCCAAGTCCATCCACCAGGCCTTGCTCACCGGCCTGTTGTCCAATATCGGTGCCCGCGACGGCAATTCGAAGGAGTTCAAGGGAGCACGCGGCACACGCTTCATGATCTTCCCCGGTTCGGTGCTGGCGAAGAAGCCGCCGGAGTTCGTGATGGCTGCCGAACTCGTCGAAACGTCTCGTCTGTGGGCGCGTGACGTCGCCTCTATCGATCCCGCTTGGGTGGAGAAAGTCGCCGGCGGCCTGCTCAAGCACAACTATTCCGAGCCGATCTGGTCCATCAAGCGGGCCGCGCCGATGGTGCACCAGAAGTCCATGCTCTACGGAGTCATGGTTGTCGCTGATCGCCTGGTGCCGTACCACCGCGTGGACATGGATGCTGCGCGCACCATGTTCATCAGGCACGCGCTTATCGACGGCGAATGGAACGCCCACCACGCCTTTCTCAAACACAACGCCAAGCTCCTCGAAGAGGCCGCCAAAGTCGAGGAGAAGGTGCGCCGCCGCGGTCTCGTTGTCGACGAGGAGGCGTTGTTCGACTTTTACGACGAGCGCCTGCCGGACAACATTGGGACCGGCCGCCACTTCGACGCATGGTGGAAGAAGAAAAAGCATGAGGACGCCGCATTCCTCGACTTCGACCCGAGCGCACTTATCGACGATTCCGACGCTGACACCAGCGAAGACGCCTTCCCCGACAAGATCCGCCAGGGAAGCATTGACTACGACCTGCAATACAAGTTCGAACCGGGCGACCCCTTTGACGGCGTCACCGTCCTTGTCCCTGTTCCCCTGTTAGCGGGTCTGGATGAGCGCGAATTCGACTGGCTCGTGCCCGGTTTGCGCGAAGAACTAGTCACAGAGCTCATCCGCTCCCTACCAAAGGCGTTGCGCAAGACAGTCGTTCCTGCACCAGAGTTTGCCGCGCGCGCCCTAGACAAGCTCGTTCCTTACGAATCTCCGTTGAACGAGCAGCTCGCCGAGGTGTTGCGCTCCCTCGGAGGGCACGGCATTAACGCATCCGATTTCCGGCCCGAAGCGTTGCCGCCTCACCTGAAGATCACCTTTGCCTCCATCGACCGTAAAGGGAAGATCACCGACCACGACACGTCGCTCGCCGCGCTGAAGAAGCGCCGCGCCGGCCAAATCACCTCGTCTGTAGCAAAGGCGACCAAGAAGGCTGAATCCGACTCAGTTACGAAGTGGACGGAAGACACCCTTGGTGATGTGCCGGAAACTGTGACAACAAAGATCGAAGGCAATAGCGTCGATGCTTTCCCCGCCTTGGAGGCGACCAATGACGGCGTACGTGTGAAGGTGTTCCCGACAAAGGCCGCTGCTGATCAATCCATGGTGACGGCGACGTTGGCAATGCTCATGCGCCAAATCGACGTCTCGGTCTCCCAGATGGTGAAAGGCCTGCCGTTGCGGCAGCGTGTGGCCGTCGATAAGTATCCGCACGGTGGTGCCGCTGGGCTGGTCGAAGATGCGCGCGTCGCCGCGATCCGCGATCTCATGTTCGCCCACGGTGGACCAGTGCGTACACCTGCAGAATTCGATGCGCTACTGAACAAGGTCAAGCCCGAGGTGGCCGGCATGGTTCGGCGCACGGTCGTCGGCATCGCCGGTGGTGTGGTCGAATACATCAACACTGCGGCGGAACTTCAGAACTGGGACGGCCCAGCTATCGATGACATCCGCCAGCAGATGAACTTCCTGCTACCGAAGAACGCCATCACAGTGCACGGGATGGAGAATCTTCAACACCTTCCGCGGTACATGTCGGCGATCCAGATTCGGCTCGAGGAGATGAACCGCGACCCCGACCGCGATGCAGACCGCCAATCGGTTGTCGACGACGTGAAGAAGTACCTCGATGCCAAACTGGCCCGGCTACCGCAGGCGGCCCGTAAATCCCGGGCAGTCAAGGACATTCTGTGGCGGATCCAAGAGCTGCGTGTGAGCTTATTCGCTCAACGGCTCGGTACGGCGAAACCGGTAAGCCCGAGGCGGATCGAGAAGATGGTGGATAAGCTCTAAATGCTTTCCATGCCGCGGTCTTTGCGGCGCATCAGCCTGATCTCGGATTCGAAGTCGTCGGCGCTTTCGAAAGACTTGTACACGGATGCGAAGCGCAGGTAGGCGACCTCGTCGAGTGCGCGCAGCGGCTCGAGGATGGCAAGGCCGATTTCGTTCGACGGAATCTGCGAGCTTCCCTGCGCGCGAACGATCTCCTCCACCTCTTGGGCGAGGCGCTTCAAAGCGTCATCGGAGACATCGCGCCCCTGGCACGCGCGGCGTACGCCGACAATGAGCTTGTCACGGTCGAAGGGTTCGCTGACTCCGTTGCGCTTGACCACGGTCAGGACAGCTTTCTCGACCGTAGTGAAACGACCACCGCACACGGTGCATTCGCGTCGGCGCCGAATGGCCGATCCTGCGTCGACTAAGCGCGAGTCAGAAACCCGAGAGCTATCGTTCTGGCAAAAGGGGCAGTGCACCCCTCAAACTCTACTCCCCCCAGAAAAATCTTTAGCGGTTGTTCACTGTTGCAACGGCGTTCTGGAGATTCGCAGACTCGTTCACCTGCTCCGGGCTGAAACCGTCGTCCTCGAAAGAGAACGCGCCGCCGAAGATAGAACCCGCAACGAGACCGAGGCCGAGCAGTGCGCCCATAAGCGTGGCCGCGCGCTTCTCGCGGCGAGTTTCGAGAGCCGTGTTCGGGCTGTCCGGATCCTCTGCGCGCGCTCGCAGGGGTGATTCATTCATTCGATTATGCTCATCGAGTGTTCGAACATGACGGTGCGAGGCACGAATCACCGGTGCACGGTCAAGGTCCCAAACATCCGCTGGCTCAACCTCAGCAGAACGGAGGTTATCGGTAGTATTAGCACTGTTAGGGCGGGCGAGAGAGATAGTCATCATTCTTCCTTTCTTGGTTCGGATTTGATTCTACGAACCGCACCGGACATGTTCGATTGCAATGATCGCTAGAATGTTCGATAGTTCCTATGTTCGATTTATAGCAAGGGCCGTAGAGTTTGTCTAGACGTGGTCAAGAAATATCGAACAAATTTGCCTACGCATGGTAAAAGTGGACACAAGGGAACCGAACGGTGCCGCGTGTCGTCGAACATTGGTGAGGAATTCCAGCGCCGAGTTTCTCGCCACACCGATAGGAACAAGGCACCGAGGACAACCGATCAGAGGAGAACAGGAACATGCCCCAGAGCGCAGACAAGAAACCGGACATTAAGACCCTGACAGAGAGGCAGCGCCGCATTCTCGAAGTCATTCAGGATGCGGTGGTGCTCCGCGGCTACCCGCCGAGCATTCGGGAGATCGGCGATGCCGCCGGCCTTCAGTCGACGTCGTCTGTGGCCTACCAGCTCAAGGAATTGGAGAAGAAGGGCTTTCTTCGCCGCGACCCGAACAAGCCCCGCGCCGTTGATCTGCGCCACCTGCCGGAGAACGGCCGGAAGAAGCGCAAGGCTGATCCGAAACCAGACGATGCGGCACCGCCGCGCTACATCCCCGTCGTCGGGCAGATTGCTGCAGGCAACCCGATTCTCGCTGAAGAGAACGTCGACAGCTACTTCCCTCTGCCGGAAGAACTCGTCGGCGACGGTGATCTCTACCTGCTCCAAGTCGTGGGTGAGTCCATGCGCGACGCGGGCATCCTCGACGGCGATTGGGTTGCCGTGCGTACCCAGCCGGTAGCGGAGGAAGGTCAGTTCGTCGCGGCGCTTATTGAGGGGGAAGCAACGGTGAAGGAGTTCCACAGGGATTCCTCCGGTGTGTGGCTTCTCCCCCACAACGAAGCCTTCGCCCCGATCAAGGGGGATGATGCTGAAATCATGGGGCTCGTTGTCTCCGTGTTCCGTAAGCTCTAGACCATGTCCACTTTGAGCAGGTAAGGAAGACCCATGAACGCCGAAGAGCGATGCCAGCTCACCGCCTCCCACGGGCATGTGGAGTCTGCTGACCCGCGCTCGCAATCGGCCTCTCGGGCGAGCTCCTCTATCGCTCGAGCAGCTTTGGCGCACCTGCCAAACGATGGCGTCGTGTTCGTTGATTCCGGTGCAATGGCCGTGCATATGGCCCAATCGTTCGCAGCGGCAGTGACAGCAGGCGGCACCGGTAGCGCAGCGGCGTTGTCTTTTGTCACGCACTCCATTCCTGTCGCTCTGGAATTATCCAGCACAGCCGGTACAAATGTTCAGCTCCTGGGCGGCTCGGTGAGCTACGCGGCACAGTCCACCGCTGGTGACACGACCTTGCGTACGCTTGCGTTGATGCAGGCAAACGCCGCCGTAATCGATGCCGGCGCTCTCACCGTCAACCACGGCCTGTCTACGGATGATGCCCAACAAGCCGCAGTGAAGTCGGCAATGGTGACCAACGCTGAGAAGGTCGTGGTTCTTTGCAACTCCGCACGGTTCGGCCAGGAAGCGGTAGTCAGTTACGCCCCGCTCGACAGCATCGACGTGCTCATCACTGACGCGGACGCTTCGGATGAGGTGGTGCAGAAGCTGTCTGAACACGGCATCGACGTAGTCCGAACCGACCCAGACCACTAACTCGGTTCTACGCTACGACGAATTCTGCGTACTGCTCGGCGAGGACGCGGGGCAGGCGGACGTCGATAAGCGTGCCCTCTTCGTTGTACGCCTCGCTGCGCACAGTGCCCTCCTCATGGACGCGTGAGACAACATCGCCGCGGGTGAACGGGACGAGCAGCTTCACGTGGGCATCGAGAGTGTTCAAGAACATCTCGATCCGGCCCTCAAGCTCGTCAATCCCCTCGCCGGTCACGGCGGAGACGAAGACGACATTGTGCTTCGAATCCGCGAACGCGTGGCGTAGCTCGGCAAGCACGACGGGGTCTGCTTCGTCGATCTTGTTCACCACGATGATCTCCGGCGGAATCTCCTCGCCCGTGTCCCGGGTGATCTCCGCCAGGACATCGTTGACAGCCTTGATCTGCTTCAACGGGAACGGGTCGGAGCCGTCGACAACGTGGAGCATGAGGTCAGCGCCGACCACCTCTTCCAGGGTGGACTTGAACGCCTCGACAAGCTGCGTGGGCAGGTGGCGGACGAAGCCGACAGTGTCGGTCAGGACGACGGTACGGCCGTCAGCAAGCTCGGCGCGTCGCGTGGAGGGATCCAGGGTGGCAAACAGTGCGTCTTCGACGAGCACCCCAGCGTCGGTCATCGCGTTGATTAGCGAGGACTTGCCGGCGTTCGTATACCCGGCGATGGCGATCTTCGGCAGCGTCGAGCGCTGGCGCTGAGCGCGCTTGATGTCGCGGGCGGTCTTCATCCCGGAAAGGTCGCGGCGTAGCTTAGCCATGTCAGTGCGCAGACGGCGACGGTCGGCCTCAATACGCGTCTCACCAGGACCACGCAGACCCACACCACCGTTGGAGCCTGCCCGGCCGCCAGCCTGACGCGACAGGTTGCCACCCCAACCACGGGTACGGGTGTAGAGGTATTCCATCTGCGCCAAGGACACTTGCGCTTTACCCTCTTTGGACTTCGCGTGCTGGGCGAAGATATCCAGAATGAGCATGGTGCGGTCGATGACTTTGATCTTCAGGGCTTCCTCAAGCGCCACCAACTGGCCCGGCGAGAGACCACCATCGCACACGACGGTGTCGGCGCCGGTGGCGTGCACAATGTCACGTAGTTCGCTCACCTTTCCGGAACCGACGTAGGTGCCCGGGTCCGGCTTGTCGCGCTTTTGGTAGATCATCTCCACCACTTCAGCGCCGGCGGTTTCAGCCAGAGCCGCGAGCTCGGTCATGCTTGCCTCGACTTCGGCCGTCGTCCCTTCCGTCCACACGCCGACGAGGATCACCTGCTCCAGCTGGAGCTTTCGGTACTCAACCTCGTAGACATCCTTGTGCTCTTCGGAGCGGATTTCGGTCTCGCGGGTGACACGCCGAAAAGCATTGCGTTCGGCCAAGTCCAGCGTGCCGACAGACGGCTCATGGGCCTCGTCGCGGCCCCGATCGGTCGGTTGCGGCGCATTGTGGCGGAAAGCCTGGGCGAGCAGCTCGTCATGGCTGGGTTGAGAACTTGCGTGCGAAGAAGTGGTCATTGAGTCCTTATTGTTGCACAGTAGTTTTCTACCTCAACAACCCAGCCATCCAGCTTGTTCCCTCCGTATGCGGGATTCTTTGACGGCAGTTGTAGGATCTGGAGACATGACTCAAGCGATCAGCACGGATCTTTCCAGCATCGGCATGAACTATGCGCGATGGCAGGACGCGGTGGAGGCGGCGATCGCCTCGAATCAGCTTGCCGTTACCGGCGAGGTCCGCGGGGGCCAGCTCATCCAGTTCGCTGACATCTCCGGGGCGCAGCTGAACATCCTGGCAGTCGAGCCGTTCGCAACATTCGCCGGCTTCGACTCCACCACCCGCACGTACGCGAACGTCACTATGGTCACGGATGTCGTCGGGTTCTGCGAGATCATCGATCCCACCGGCACGGTGCTCACCTCCGTCACGGCCAACATCGCCCAGGGCCCGCTGCTTGTCGACGAATCCACCCTCACCTGGCAGGAAATGGGCTTCACCATCCTCGGGATGGACGTGGCACGGTACGACAGTGTTGATCACTACCTGTCCGAGACCGGCGGGGTGATGGGAACCATCACCTCGAAGGGTGCGGAGATCGTCTCCACGGGAGCCCCGGCCAGCCCGGATGCAGGTGCCCAGTTCTCTGCCCGCGTGCTGGAATCTGAGTACCGCACCAACATGCTCACCGGTGAGCAGTTCATCCACGTCTCTGTCGACGGCGCGTTCCCCTTCGATGTGGTCCTCCCCAACGCGGACACGCTGCCCGAGCGCAACACCGTCATCGCTGGCACCGGTGTCCTATCCGGCTCCGTCATGATGGCCACCGGTGGCGGCTGCGGTGGCGGCGCTTGCGGATGCGGCTCTGGAGGCTGCGGCGGGCACTAGTCCCCCTAAAAAAGAACCCGGCCAGTGACATTGTGATGGCGCAGAACCACAAACCGCGACGCAGCGTCGAGGCAGCCATATGGCTCACCCTCGCGCTGGTTGTGGCGATCCTGCTCGGAGCACGCTTCGGCTGGCTAGGGCTGATCCTCGGTGGTGTCGTCGCGGCCGTCGCGTTCATCGGTTTCTGCAACAGCACCACCGACCCGGAGATTGAATCCCTCCGGGCATCGCTGCGGGTCGCGCGCGACGACATCGAGCAGGTCCTGGGCGAGTACGACGACCTGCTCCAAGGCCCCTCCACAGACGCTCTCGCCGACCGCACCCTGCACTACCCCGAGCTGGCCAACCCGCATTCGCGGCTCGCGGAGGTGCAAGATTTCCACTTGCGGCGCAGCTCTGCGAAGCGTTTCCTCGCGCGCGTTGACACGCATTTGCTGAGCGACGATCTCGACCGCACCTCCCTCGAACGCATGCTCTCCATCGCTGACCAGCGGGCAGCGGACCTTGCTGAGTCGTGGACGGATGCCCGCCGAGCCGCGCGCGACTACGGGCCTGCATAGAACTCCTGCACAGCGCTGCTGTGGCAGGCGGGCATGTTGTATCTTTGAGCAATGCCCAAGCTATTCCGGGCCGGAATGTGGCTCATTGCCGCCGGATTCTTCATCGCGCCGCTGTACCTCGTGGTGGGCCTTGCTCTGGGCGGAAACCAGATCCCCGTCCTGATTGAATCAGGTCTTGGCCGGGCGGCCTGGAACTCCGTCTACTCGACGCTACTGTCGTCTTTGTTCGCGGTGGTCGTGGGAACGCTTGCCGCCGTCATCGTGGAGCGCACCACCATCGCCGGTGCCCACGTGGCGCGGTTGCTGCTGCTGTCCCCGCTGCTTGTGCCGCCGTTTGTCGGCGCGATCGCGTGGCTGCAGCTCTTCGGCCGCAACCAGGGCTTCAACGCCATCTTCGATCGACCGATCTGGAACATCTACGGTGCTGACGGCGTCATTTTTCTGCTCACGCTGCACGCCTACCCGATCGTCTACGTCATCATGGCCGCTGCGCTGCGCAAGATCCCGCGCGATCTAGAGCTCGCTGCGCGTCTGTCAGGTTCTGATACCTGGACCACCCTGCGCACCATCACCTTGCCGCTGGTCCGCCCAGCCTTGCTCAGCGCGTTCACCTTGACGTTCGTGTCCAACCTGGGGGACTTCGGCATTCCGGCCCTGGTCGGCTCGCCCGCACGCTTCGAAACGTTGGCCACGATGGTGTACCGCTTCGTCGAATCCGGAACGGTGCCTAACCCGTTACAGGTGGTCTCCACCATCGGCGTCGTGCTGCTGGTGATGGGCATTTTGGCAGTCATCGCGGACTACATCGTCGCCGAGCGCGCCGCCAGCTCCGGCACGAACGCGGGGGCGCCGCTGCGTTTCGATCTCGGCGCTGCCACGTGGCCGGTGACTGCGGCCACCTGGGCCACTGGCCTCGCCGTGACCCTGCTACCCGTCGGCGGGTTGATCTACCGCGCTCTCCTGCCCGCTCCGGGTGTGCCGCTAACGTGGAAGACGCTGACATGGCGCAACTTCGAACGCACCCTACAGAACCCGCGCGTCATCGACGGCTTCACTAACTCCCTGTGGATGTCGCTCACCGCGGCGGTGCTGTGCGGTGTGCTCGGCTGGCTCATCGGCATCCTCGTCACCCGTACCATTAGCCGCGACAACACCCTGCTGACCCTGGTGACGCTGCTACCCACAGCCCTTCCGGGGCTCATCATCGGTGTCGGCTGGCTTATCATCAGCCGCTACACCGGCACCTACAACACCCCGTGGATCATTCTCGCCGCCTACCTGTGCGCCTACACCGCCACGGTGCTCCAGGCAGTCCGCGCGCCGTTGAAAAGCACTCCACTCGCCATGGAAGAGGCCGCGCGTATCTCCGGGGCGGGGCCGCTGCGCGCCATCTTCAACACCTCGGGTGCCATGGCGATCCCCGCCGCGGTCTCGGGTGCCGTCCTTGTCGCCGTTACCGCGATCCGCGAGTTGACGGTCTCGGTCCTGCTCATCGCTCCCGGCACCACCACGCTCGGTGTGCAACTGTTCAACCTGCAGCAAGCCGGAAATTACAACCAAGCCTCCGCGCTGGCGTTCATGTTCACGCTCGCCGGGCTTATCGTTCTCGTCCTCGCCAGCGCGGGCATTTCCCGTGGCTCGGCATCCGCTAGGAGGTAGACCGTGGAAGACATCCGTTTCGACACCGTCAGCGTCACGTTCCCGGGTGGCACGCAGGGCCTGCGCGATGTGACCCTCGACATCGAAGCCGGCGAATTCCTCGCGCTCGTCGGCCCGTCCGGCTCGGGCAAGACAACGCTATTGCGGGCCCTCGCAGGGTTCGTCGAGCCGAACTCCGGTTCCATCTACGTGGGCGGCAAGGACATGACCGGCATTCCGCCGGAGGACCGCCACATGGGCATGGTCTTCCAGCAGCACGCGGTGTGGCCCCATATGACTGTCGCCCAGAATGTGGAGTACCCGCTGGTGCGGGCGGGCGTCGATAAGCGTGAGCGCGCAAGCCGCGTCACCGACGCACTTGAACTGGTGGGACTCGACGGCCTCCAGGAACGCAAACCGGACGCCCTGTCCGGCGGCCAGCGTCAGCGCGTCTCGCTCGCTCGCGCCATTGTGGGCGATCCGCGCGTTTTGCTTCTCGACGAAGCCCTCTCCGCCCTCGACGAACCCTTACGCGACGTGCTGCGGCGTGAACTTGTGGCTCTAACTCCCACCCACGGACTGACCACGCTGCATGTCACGCACGACCGCGGCGAAGCCCTGGCCATGGCCGATCGCATCGCAGTGCTTGCCGACGCGCAACTTCAACAGGTCGCCACCCCCGATGAGCTCTACTCCGCACCCGCCACGGCCTGGGTCGCACAGTTCTTCTCCGACGCGACCGTGCTGCGCGCCCGCCGCAACGGATTCGAATACGTCAGCCAGGACCCAGCTATGAGCTTCCATACATCCAATCTGGTAACCGTCGGCGGCCGAATGGAGGATCTCGGCGAGGTCATCGACATCGCGGTCCTGCCAGCTGCCGTGCGCGTCGTCGACTCCTCCGACCCGTATGCCGCGCGCGGCACGATCGAATCCGCTCTGTTCGAGCTCGACGGGCACTCCGTCACCCTCGATGTCGACGGCACAACCTTCCGTGCCAAGGTCCGCGGCCGACGCCCGCGCATTGGCGAGACCGTCGGTGTGCGCACAGAACGTGTACTCGCCTACCCGGTGGATGACAGGACCGCCGCCGACGAGAGGACCGCACCGTGACCTTTTCTGCAAACCTCGCCCGCAGCCGCACCTCGCTCGTGTCAGCCGTTCTCGCAACGTCACTGGCGTTCCTGTCCTCCTGCGCCGAACCGCCCGCGGAGGGCGAACGCTCGCCAAACATGCGCAACGGCGTCACCACCATCACCCTGTACACCTCCGAGCCGGAAGCGAAGGCGGACATCGCCATCCGCGAGTTCGAGGAACTCAACCCCGACATCAAGGTGAAGATGTACCGCGCAGGAACCGGCGAGCTTGTCGCCCGCGTCGCCTCCGAGAAAGCCACCGGCGGGATCGAGGGCGACGTGCTGTGGTGCGCCGACGCCCCCACCTTCGAGGTGTACAAGCAGGAGGGCGACCTGGCGGAGTTGACCAATATCGACCTCACCGCGATCCTGCCGGAGGCGATCGACGACGACGGTTATTACGTAGGAACCCGCATGATGCCCACCATCATCGCCTACAACTCCAACCGGATCCCGGAGAACGAGGCTCCCACATCCTGGGGCGACCTGACCGACCCGAAGTACAAGGGCGAGATCGTGCTCGGCGACCCAGCAGTGTCCGGCGCCACCGCGTTCAATGCAGCGGTGTGGCTGCAGACTCCCGAGCTCGGCGAAGACTGGGTGAACAAGCTGGGCGAAAACCGCCCGATGATTGCGCAGTCCGCTGGCCCTGTCGCAGAAGAGGTCGCTGCTGGCGGCCACCCTATCGGCATCGTCACTGATTACCGTGTGCGCGACTTGGCCGACGAGGGCTCCCCCATCAAGGCCGTTTATCCCGCCGACGGCGCCCCGTACATCACCCAGCCCGCGGCGGTCTTTGCGGCATCGCCGTCACGCGAGGCTGCCCAGCGGCTCGTGTCTTATCTTGTCTCCCGCCAAGGGCAGACCACGGCCGCGGAGCTGAACTACCTGCCGGTGCGCACCGACGTCGACAGTCCGCCAGGCGCGCCCACGCTGGAGGACATCGCTCTGCTCGAAGCCGACTTAACCAACATCACGCAGGAGAAGACGGACGCTGTCGCGTTCTTCCAGCGCGCAATGCGCTAATTACGTGAAGTCCTTGCGCAGCGATTTCAGCGAGACCTCGCCGCGCGCGACAATGACAGACGGCCCCGTCATCGTCGCCTCGCCGTCATTGATCGCGATGGTGAGTGTGCCGCCCGGAACGTCAACGGTAATGGTGCCGTTCTCCACGCCGGCATCGGCAAGCGCTGCCCGTGCCGCAGCGACCGTGCCCGTGCCGCACGACCGGGTCTCGCCGACGCCGCGCTCCCACACACGCATCCCGACGCGCATTTCACCGCCGGCGGTTTCAGGGTCGGTGACGATCTCCACGTTCACGCCCTCGGGGAAGAACTCGTGGTCGAAGGCCGGCTGCTCAAAGGCCAGCTCCGCCAGCTGCACAGGTGTCAAACCTGGGATGACGGCAGCGAGGTGCGGGTTGCCCACATCCACGCCTAGTCCAGCGAATTCGAAGTCCCCCATGCGGCCTGTGGATACCCCGGTCACGCCGACGGGGCCCATGCCCACTTCCACGACTGCGTGCGTCGAGCCGTTCGGGTCCTCCCCCGTTAGGGAGTGGATGGTGATGTGCTTGACCCCGGCGCGGGTGTCCACGTCGAACTGGCGAGCCTGCTCCAAGCCCTGGGCGACGAGGACGTGGGCGAACACGCGGATGCCGTTTCCGCACATTTCCGCGATGGAGCCGTCGGCGTTACGGTAATCCATGAACCAGCGGTTGCCGTTCGCACCCTGCGCATCGTGAGCGTCCGAGCTCACTATGCGCAGGAATCCGTCGCCTCCTACGCCGGCACGCCGGTCGCACAGCGAGGCGACAAGGTCATCATCGAGGATGCCGAGTTGTTCTAGTTGGTCGTCGACGTCGATAAGCACCACGAAGTCGTTCTCTGTTCCGTGCGCCTTGATGAACGGCAGGGTGGACAGGTTCTCCGGTGCCTGGGTCGTCTGCGGGGTGTTCTCGTTCACGCCAGCGAGTCTAGCGCGGCGGTGAGGATCGCCTCGCGGCCGTCATCCGCCGCGGACGCGTCGAGCCAGGTGATGCGCTTGTCTCGGTTGAACCAGGAGCGCTGCCGGCGCACGTAGCGGCGGGTCCCCGTGACGGTCCGCTCCTGAGCTTCCTCGAGGGTGATCGCGCCGGCAAGGTAGCCGAGAACCTGCGAGTAGCCAATCGCGCGGCCGGCGGTGGACTCCGCGACCAGTCCCTCGGCGATCAACCCTCGCACCTCGTCGACGAACCCGGCAGCGAACATCAACTCGGTGCGCTTATCGATGCGCGGGTTGAGCCACTCCGCGTCCGTCCGCAACCCCAGAATCCGCGTGGCCCACCGTGGCGCCGCATCCTTTGGCGGCTGCGAGGCTTGGAACGGTTTGCCCGTCAGTTCAATGACCTCCAGCGCACGCACCGTTCGGCGCGGATCGTTGTCCTCAATGATGGCCGCGGCCTCTGGATCAACTTCAGCCAATTCTGCGTGGAGCGCGTGCACACCAACGTCTTCCAGCCGTTGCTCGTATTTATTGCGGACGGCGGGATCGGTCGGCGGGAACTGCCAGTCGTCGATCAGCGATTGGACGTACATCATCGAACCGCCGACGAGGATGGGAACCCTGCCCCGCGCAGCGATGGCGTCGACAACCTCAATCGCGCGTGCCTGATACTCGGCAACGGATGCGGTCTGCGTGACATCCCAGATGTCCAGCAAGTGGTGCGGGATCCCTTCACGTTCAGCCAGTGACAGCTTCGCCGTGCCGATGTCCATGCCACGGTAGAGCTGCATGGAATCAACGTTGACCACTTCCCCGCCGAGCTCGTGCGCGAGAGCCAGCCCGAGATCAGATTTCCCGGACGCGGTGGGGCCGACGACAGCGATAGGCCTGATCATGCGTGAACCTCGCACGCCGCGAGGAAGCGTCCAACGCCGAGCGTGTCATCGCTTGACAGCACGCTTTTCGACGCTTTCAACGCCCCCAGCTCCTCCCACAACCCCTGCTCTATCACCCCGGGCAGATCGGCGGGGAGTTCGCCGGTGCCGTCAAGGAAGGCGGTCATGGCGTCGTGGGTGTCGGTGGCGCCGTCGATAAGCGCAAGGGGTGCGCGGGGAGTGAGTCCGGCGGAGCCATCGACGACCACCACGGTGAGCGCGTCGGGGTTGAGCGGCTGGATGTGCTCGCGGGAATCCCCAATGGTGCGGCCCGGCAGGATGTAGCGTGCGATGAGTTCCGGCAGGTAGTTGCCGCCTCCGACGTGCACATCAGCACCCCATGCGCGGAAGCTGCCAGTGTGCTCGGTGCGCCACCGCGGATCGCGCGAACCGACGATCTCAACCGGGCGGGTATCTCCCTCGGTCAGCTCGCGAGCTTTGGCTACGATCGCGCGCCCCGCCGCATCCTGCGGAGACAGCTCAGCGACTACCGCTGGGGACCCCGGAACGACAAGCAGATTGAAACCGCGCATGAACCTCACCCTATAGAAGAGTCCGTGTGAGCCGAACCGTTACATTGCGCTCCCCGTCGCGGTATTGTTTTGGGGCATAACGGCAGCCGCGACGCGCGGCACAGGATGAAAGGACGGCCCACTATGACGCAGCCCCCCACCCCTGAGAACAACCGGCCCTCGCCGGTTCCCTCCCCCGGCGCAATGCCTTCTCGGGCACCGAAGCCCGGCCCGCGCCCTGGTGCACGTCCCGCTGCTCCCGCTGGTGCCCCGTCCACGCCGAGCCCTGTGCCCGCTTCTGCCGCTGACACCGCGAAGGCCGCTGAGTTCGGTCGCGTGGATGAAGACGGCACTGTCTACGTCATCCGCGGCGGTGCTGAACGCGCCGTCGGTTCTTGGCAGGCTGGCAGCCCCGAGGAGGGCCTAAAGCACTTTGCCCAGCGCTTCGCTGATCTGTCCACGGAGGTCGGCGTGCTGGAAAACCGCCTGCGCACCCGCCCGGAAGACGCGAACTCGGTGCGCACCCAGGCGCAGCAGCTCATCGGCTCCCTCGATGAGCAGGCTGTCGTCGGTGACTTGGACGCGATTGAAACACGTTTGAAAACCCTCCTGGAGGAGGCCGACACCGCCGGCGAGAAGGCGAAAGAAGCCAAAGAGGCTCGCCGCGCCGAGGCTATTCAGCGCAAGGAAGCCCTCGCCGCGGAGGCCGAAGACTTGGCCGAGAACTCCACTGAGTGGAAGGCAGCCGGCGACCGTATCCGCGACATCCTCGAGGAATGGAAGACCGTCCGCGGCATCGACCGCAAAACCGATGACGGGCTGTGGAAGCGCTACTCCAAGGCCCGCGATTCCTTCAACCGCCGCCGCGGGGCCCACTTCGCCGAACTTGACCGCGGCCGCGCCGCCGCGAAGGCGAAGAAGGAGGAGCTCATCGCGCGCGCCGAGAAGCTCAAGGACTCCACCGACTGGAACGACACCGCCCGCGCCTACCGCGACTTAATGACGGAATGGAAAGCCGCCGGCCGCGCCCCGCGCGACGTCGACGACAAGCTGTGGAACCGCTTCCGCGCCGCTCAGGACCACTTCTTCGCGGCCCGCAACGCCGTCAACGACGAGCGCGACCGCGAGTACGAAGCCAACGCGCAGGCCAAGGATGCACTCATCGCTGAGTACGACTCACTGATTGACCCGGAGAAGGGCCTCGGCGCCGCCAAGTCCAAACTGCGTGAGCTGCAGGAGAAATGGGACGCGATCGGTTACGTCCCGCGCAATAAGATGCGCGAATACGAGGACAAGATCGGCGACATCGAGCAGCGCGTGTCCGACGCCGAGGAAGCCCAGTGGCGCAAGTCCAACCCGGTCCAGCAGGACAAGGCCAACCAGTTCCAGGTCAAGGCGGACGATTTCCGCGCCAAGGCCGACGCCGCCGAAGCCAAGGGCAATGCAAAGCAGGCCGCGGAGCTGCGCGCGCAGGCAGAGCAGTGGCAGGAGTTCGCTGATGTCGCCGCGAAGGCGTTGAACGACTAGCTTGCTCACTCCCCTCATCTACGCCCACGGCGGCCGCGACTCCGGCGACGTCGTGGGCGCGTATGTGTTCTCAGCAACCCTCGCCATCCAGGACATCACCGGCAGCCCCTACTCCGGCGTGAGCGCCGCCCACATGGCGAAGCGCCTCGAGGGCTCCGCGGAGTCCGAGGCTTTGTTGTTCGCGCTAACTGACCTGCAGGCACCGCGTCCGCTCGGCCCGCTCGGATATCCGGAGGTGCATGTCGACGACCTCGCCGACATCGCCGCGTGGGTCTTCATCTCCCTGCCCCTACTCGAGGACACACGCGTGATCGAAGCGACCGTCACTCTCGACGCCGCCGTCGCGCCCGTCCCCGGGTCCGGAGAGCCCGTTCCGCGTGAGCCGTGGGTCGCCGCCCTTTCGCTTATCGACGCCCTTTCCGCCTCCTTCGACCGCCCCATCCGGCAAGTGTGGGTCACGCACTCGGGCGAGCCTCTAGTTGAACCCGAACTGAGTCTCACCAGTCACGGATATTCAGCTGCGTACCACGAGGCGCAGGCGACGTTCTCGCTGGGCGCGGTTGCGGCGGAGGCAGCAGGCCCGGGCATCTCCGTTGTCCGCAACATGGGCTTCAACCCTGATGACCTACCATCGCTGCGGGCATTGTTGTCCGGTTCTTCGCGGGATTATCCGCGCGGTGACCTCATCCTCGACTCGATCAATTGGACTGAGCAGCGTCTCCGTGACGCGAGCGCCCGCTTGATGGACCGGGGCGGGACCCAACTCACCGCGGTCGCCCACGCCCCTGATGGCAAAGTGATCGGGATGGCAGAAGCCGTCCACTACGATGTCGACGACGACCGACTCATGGAGCTCGGGCTCATCTACGTGCTTCCCGAGTATCGGGGCCAGGGCGCCGCAAAGCGGATGCTTGAAAATCTCCTCGCCGCCGCGAAGACTGAATGGCCGAAGGTCGAGACAGCGTATGCCTCCTACCCCGCCGAGAGCGAACCTGCTGCACGGCTTCTCCGGCCGTTGTCGCCCGAAATCATCTCGTATGCGACCGCGTGGCAGAAGCACGTGCGGAAAAGTTGACAAACTGGATTTCCGTTTACCCATCCGCAACGCTCTGACCAGCGAGCGCAGTTTCGGGACGCATCGGGCACGTCAACTTTTCCGCAGACCTCTTTCCTAGGCGAGGGAATTGCTCCTCAGACAGCGCAGCGGCGAATAGGTACGTTGGTGAGCGGAACAATCCCGTGATCATTGAAGGTGATGGCTAGTGGGTAAGCGATTTTCGTCGATAAGCAAACTTGTAGGCAGCAACCCGGTCAAAACAGTGGCTGGTGCTGTGGCAGCCGCGACCGCGGGCCTGGCTGCGAACGATTTGATCCAGCCGAAAAACAATATTCTGCGCAATTACCCTGTGCTGGGGCACGCGCGCTACCTGGCAAAGGAGATCCGCCCGGAGATCCATCAGTACTTCATCGAGGGCGAAGCCGACGGCAAACCGTTCGACGCGCAAACCCGTGAAGTGATCAACCAGCGCGCCGACGGCACCGATGGGGAACGGTCCTTCGGCACCGAGAGGGAAGTGTCGCAGGCGGGTTATGAGTACCTTGTGCACTCGGTGGTCCCGGCGGAGGTGCCGGAGGACCCGCCGCGGGTGAACATCGGTGGTGCGGAGTGCTCGCAACCATACGACATGGCGCTGATGAACATCTCTGGCATGTCCTTCGGCGCACTGTCCGCCAATGCCATCCGCGCGCTGAACAAGGGTGCTGAGCTCGGCGGATTCGCCCATAACACCGGCGAAGGTGGCCTGAGCAAATACCACCTGGAGAACAACGGTGACATCGTGTGGCAGCTGGGCACCGGCTACTTCGGCTGCCGCACCGAAGACGGCGGCTTCGACGAGGCGAAGTTCAAGGACATCGCGCAGATCGACCAGGTGAAGATGATCGAGCTGAAGCTGTCGCAGGGTGCCAAACCCGGCCTCGGCGGCATGCTGCCCGGCCCGAAAGTGACCGAGGAGATCGCCCGCGTGCGCGACATCCCCGTCGGCGAGGACTGCCTCTCCCCCAGCCGCCACCGTGTCTTTTCTACCCCGGTCGAGCTGATCGAGTTCATCGCCCACATCCGGGAGGTCTCCGGCGGCAAGCCGATCGGCTTCAAGATGTGCGTCGGCTCCATGATCGACGTGCTGTCAATCTGCAAAGCAATTGAGCAGGTGGGGACCGCGCCAGACTTCATCACTATCGATGGCGCGGAAGGCGGTACCGCCGCCGCCCCGCTCGAGTTCGAGGACCACATGGGGCTCCCGCTGACCGAGGGCTTGCAGATGATGCACAATGCGCTCGTCGGCACGAACCTGCGCGACAAGGTCAAGCTCGGGGCATCCGGCAAGGTGGCGGCGTCGAATGACATTGTGAAGCGCCTCATCCAGGGCGCTGACTACACCAACTCCGCCCGCGCAATGATGATGGCCGTCGGCTGCATCCAAGCCCAGAAGTGCCAGACCGGCAAGTGCCCCTCCGGCGTGGCCACCCAGAGCAACTGGCGCCAGCGCGCCATCGACGTCGACCTCAAAGCCCAACGCGTGCAGCGTTTCCAGCAGGCTACCGTGCGCCAAGCCACCACCATGATGGCGGCGTGCGGCGCATCCCACCCGGACGACCTCACCCCAGCGATGCTGCGCAAAGTCATCGAGCCAGGTGTCACGCTTTCCTACGAGGCACTGTTCGACTGGCTCGAGCCCGGGCAATTGCTTGACGACGCCCCCTCTCAATGGTCCGAAGCCTGGCGCCACGCCTCACCCGACGAGTTCCGACTGCCTGTGAAGACGCAGCACAGGTAGCCGCCGGGAGGAGCACTCTTTCCGTTAGGCGTTGCCATCTCCACCACCTTGTTCGCGCAGCGCCTGGCGCCATTCGGCGTGAGCAGACTCGTGGGCATCACGATCGTTGTTAATCAGGTACAGCACGATCGATGCAGCTACGGAGGTAAGGAACAAAGCGTAATAGCCGGAGCTGTAACAGTTCTCGGCCCCGGAAGCGCAGCCGTCAGCTGCCCGCACGAAAGTCCCCAGAACCCAGAACCATTGGCCCAGGCAGGCAAGTAACCAGGCCCAGTACACCGCGTTTCCGGCGCGGTTGCTCATGACAATCCACGCGCCAAGCACGACGACTCCGAGCGTGGCGAGCACGAGGAACACCCACTCTGTGTCAAAACCAAGGAACTGCCCGGTGGTGATCAAGATGCTCAGAAACTTCCAGCCGCTCATCTGGTCCAACGAAGGTGTAAACATGAAGACCACGAATGCACCAGTACACCCCAGCATCAGCCACCTCTTCCACCCGACGTCCCGGCGCGAGACACGTTCGTACGGCGGCGGGACGGTAAGCATTCCATTGTAGTTTCGGATCCATAGCCGCCGTACGAGCTCGTAGAACTCGTTGCCGTTCGCACGAGTCGCCCATTCGTGTCCCTTCCACACGCCTCTCAGCATCACAGCCATCGCCAGCGTGATAAGTGGGAGAAGGTAGTAAGCAACGTGGAACTCATGGGTACCGACAGAGGCGGAGCCGGCAACCGTTTCAACTGCACGAAACACTGCCCCACAACACCACAAGGCAACGGATGCGAAGCACAGGACTGCTGCCAGGACGATGAGCGCGTAGAGCGCCAGGTACATAGACACGATTGCCACCACCATCATGGCGACGAATCCGAGTACTACAGACACAGCCTCGAAGACATTCGCAGGAGGGGATCCCATGTCTTTCGAGCTTGCATAGGAGCTTCCCAGCCAACCGTAGTTGTCGATGTATGGCAGCATGAAGGCGATCATGAACGTCATGGCCAGTCCAAACAGCGGCGTGCGAACCATGTTGCCCATGTACATCCGCGTCCACGGCCGCAGCTTTCCGGGGGGTTCCAACCCGTTCGGGGTAACACGGTACTCCGGGTGGTGATCGGTACCGCCGCCGTACGTTGGTCTCTTCTGCATGAGCTACCGCCCCTTTTCCCGGTTTCCCGCACGAACACTGTTAGTTCAATGTGACGAAAGCGGGGCAAAGTTCCCACCGCAGCGGCACGACAATCCATCGCTACAGAGCGACAGGTTCGCTCGGGGCTCGAATGCTAAGCGAGCCGCCCCTTACCGCAAGTAGATGTTGAACCTCGCCATCGTTTCGTGTCGTTGTGCCTGGCGCCACTGGGCGTTCGCAGACTCGTGGGCATCGCGGTCGTTGTTGATCAGATACAGAACAATCGACGCAGCGATAGATGTGAAGAATAGCCAGTAGTACCCGTAGTCGTAACAGCTCCCTGTTCCGCCGGTACAGCCTTCCTTCTCCTGTATGACAAGGCCGAACATCCACCACCACTTGAAGTGTCCTGGGTTTAGTTCCGATCGTTTCTAGAGGAGGATTGGATCATGCCTAGGAAGTTCAGTGACGAGTTC